>JBOHMN010000514.1:0-2289 GCA_050730175.1 Acetobacteraceae bacterium
GCCGAGGCCCAGCCATCGAAGGGGGAGGGCTGCGCCGGGATCAGGATGAGATCGGCGGCGAGCAAGGCCGAGCGCAGCAGGCCGGCGACACGCGGCGGACCGTCGATGACGACGTGGTCGGCGTCACGGGCGAGCTCCGGCGCTTCTCGATGCAGCGTGTCGCGGGCGAGGCCGATCACCCCGAACAGGCGCGGCACGGCCTCCTTGGCGCGCTGCGCGGACCAGTCGAGAGCCGACCCTTGCGGATCGGCGTCGATGACCGTGACGCGCTTTCCCTGGGCCGCCCAGGCGCCGGCCAAGTGCAGGGCGAGCGTCGTCTTGCCGACGCCGCCTTTCTGGTTGAGGAGCGCGACGATCACCGCCGCTCCTCCTTCCCGGGTTTTCCCCGGCCGAGCGCGCCGCCAACAACAGAAGAGTTAGATTCTTGGTTAGACTCTAAGTTAAGCGCCTCGGAAGTACTTGAATCACTTGATGAAAATGCCGATTTCGGTTCCTGATAGCACGATAGGCCGGTTCCTGATGGCACGTGCCTCGGGGTTCCTGATAGCACGACCGCTTCCACAGCTTGTCCACAGGCCCCTGTGGATGATGACGTCTCGCTGACGAAGGCAAGCAGCTCACGGCCGCCGGTCGCGCGGTCGATGCCGAGGCGGTAGCCTGGCAGCGGCTGCCGCCGAGCGATGTCGCGCAACTCGAAGGCGAAGCGCTTGAACGGCGAAAGGCTCGCCGATTTGGCGTGGAGGTGACGGAAATCGAACCGCCAACCCGCCGACTGCTTGCCGGCATGCTTGCGGACAAGCCGATAAAGCCAGCGCTCCAAGCCGCCGGTCAGAGCGAAATACGCGCGGTCGATCGTCAGCACGAGCGCATCGTCAAGGACCGCGCGATAGAACCAGTCCGGCACGATGAGATCGATGCCCGCGGCATTGCCGTGGGCGTCGGCGTGCTCGGTCCATTCATTGATCCAGGAGAAGCGGTGCATCCGCCGCTCGCTCGCCTGGCGCAGCGATGTGGCGACGGTGGTGGATTGCAAACGGTCGAGCGCAGCCTTCAGGCGGTGATAATCACGAGCGCTCGTGCCGCGGCCGACGAACGTCAGGATCTCGTAGGGCGTCGCAGCCATCAGGCGCGAGGTGCGCAGGCCGGCGTCACGCGCCTGAACGATCTGGCTGGCGGCCCAGATCAACACGTCGGCGTCCCAGATGGTCGCCATGCCGTGCTCGGGCACCGCCTCGACGCGGATGGCGATCTCGTTCATCCGGTAGTCGATTGGCGTCGTGCGGTGTGATTTGGCGAGGCTGAAGAAGGGATAGGCCATGAGGTCCTGCGCATCGCGCGGCGCGAGATCGCCCGGTAGCGCCCGAAACAGTTCGAGCTGCTCGCGTTCGGATCGTGTGCGGTGGCGCGCCGTCATCGGAGAAAGGCGTCAGCGACGGGACTGGCGGGCTTGGGCGAGTTCGGCCGGCGTATGGCGCTTGGCCGCCAGGACGGTCACCCGGCCGGGGTCCGATGTCGACGTCTTAGCTGCGGCGTCGACCCATTCCTGGAGATCCTCGACGCGATAGACGACGCGGCCCCCGAGCTTGGAATAGCGGGGGCCGGTGCCGTAGATGCGGTGTTTCTCGAGAGTGCGGATCGAGAGGCCGACGAAGCGTGCGGCCTCGGGCGTGCGCAGGTAGCGCGACGGCAAACCTGCAAGCGCATTGGACATGGGATATCTCCGTGATCGGTGAGGCGGCCGTCGGATGACGGCGGCTGTCAGCGATCACGGTGGCGGAGGGGCCGGGTCGTCAGTAGTGCGATGTCGAGGGGCTGCGAGAACGCACTATTCGTCGCCTAAACCCCGGACCTGGTGGCGATAGGGATAGAGCAAAAGTCGCCGATAGCCGCCATTCATAAGGGCGAGCGCCATCCGCACGAGGCGCCCGGTACGATCGCGGATGTGGTGATCGATCCAGTCGCGCTTGGAGACGCCGGAGGCGTTGAGCAACACGGTAGCAATCTCTCGATGACCGGCGCCCGACTGGTGGCCGTCCAGGGCGCGCACGCCGAGGATGAGCCGGTTGACAGTCTGCGCTGTCAGAGTGCCCGGCGCCGGGCCGGGTTTGCGGCCCATCAGGCCGCGCCACAGGCGCAAGGCCGCGGCAGCGCGGATGTTGAACAGCCGGTCAAGCGGGAGCACCACAGCGAGCGCACCTGCATCCGTGGCCGACGACCCTACGCGCAGAATGGCGCCGCCACGCTCGATGATGTGTTCGACAAAGGCTCCGCTGGAGGCCGATGGTAAGG
>JBOHMN010000515.1:0-6485 GCA_050730175.1 Acetobacteraceae bacterium
CGGTGCGACATAGAAAGCGGCGGCATCGCGGGATCGATGAGAGCGAGGAAGCGTGCTCTCGCGAGTTCCGGGACTGCGGTGCGCGCCGCGGCGACGAGGTTGGAAGTGACCCGGCCGATGCCGCGCCTTGCATATTCTTGGTCCTGCAAAACGCGTGCATCGATGAGAATGTCAGCCGGGCCCGTCATGCGGCGGTTTTCCCGGTTCTTTGCATCGCGCCTCAGGCGCGGCCGTAACTATCTTCGAGGCGAACGATGTCATCTTCGCCGAGATAGGCGCCGGATTGAACTTCGATCAAGGTCATCGGGATGCGGCCCGGGTTCTCCATGCGGTGCACGGCGCCAAGCGGGATGTAGATGCTTTCGTTCTCGGCCAGGAGTTGCTTCTTGTCCCCGACAGTGACGAGCGCGCTGCCGCCGACCACCGTCCAATGCTCGGCACGATGGAAGTGCTTCTGGAGGCTCAGAATGCCGCCGGGTTTGACGACGATGCGTTTGACCTGAAAGCGTTCGCCGAGGAGCAGGCTTTCGTAATAGCCCCAGGGGCGGACGACACGCGCATGGCTTGCCGCTTCCGGCCGTCCCTGGGCGCGCAGCCGCTCCACCACGGCCTTCACCTGCTGCGCCTGATCGCGATGGACGGCGAGCACCGCATCGTCGGTGACGATGACGGCGGCATCGGCGAGCCCGACCACCGCGGTGAGCTTTCCCTCGCTCCGGACATAGCAGTTGGTTGCCGATTCGAGGAGGACGTCACCGAGGGCGACGTTGCCGCTGGCATCTTTTTCCTT
The DNA here is from genome assembly GCA_050730175.1 of Acetobacteraceae bacterium. GTDB lineage: Bacteria > Pseudomonadota > Alphaproteobacteria > Acetobacterales > Acetobacteraceae > JAKAWQ01. The sequence continues at coordinate 791 of JBOHMN010000515.1, forward strand.
GAGCTGCCAGAGCGCCTGCCAGCTTCCGACGTCGGACCAGCCGAAATCCGCGGCAACGACCGAGGCCTTACTGGTGCGCTCGGCGAGCGCGAAGTCGAGGCTGATGGATGGTGCTGCGCGGAAGGCCTCGGCGCCGAGGCGGATGAAATCGGGGTCAACGCTGCGGGTTTCGACGGCGCGGCGCGCGGCGGTGAGCACCGCCGGCGCGTGGCGGGCGAGCTCATCGAGCAGGGTTGCCGCGGTGAAGACGAACATCCCCGAGTTCCAGAGTGAATTTCCCGAAGCGAGCAGCCGGGCCGCGGTTGCCGGGTCCGGCTTTTCGATGAAGCGGGCGACGCGGCGGACGCCGGGTGCCTCGGGCAGCTCGGCGCCGGGCTCGATCCAGCCATAGCCGGATTCCGGCGCGGTCGGCCGCATGCCGAAAGTGACGACGGAACCGGCGCGCGCGGCGGGAAGGGCTACGGCGAGCCCGCGCGCGAGTGCCGCGCGATCGGCGATAGCGGCATCTGCCGCCATCATCCAAAGGATCGAAGCGGCGTCCTCTTCTGCCACCAGAAGGGCGGCGGCGGCGATCGCCGGAGCGGTGTTGCGGCCCTCCGGCTCGAGAACGATGCGGGCCCCGGCGATGGCGGCACCCTGCATCTGCTCGGCGATCAGGAAACGGTGCGCTTCATTGCAGACGATGATCGGCGGAGCGAATTCCGGCCCGACTGCCCGGAGAGCGGTGTCCTGGATCAGCGTCCGCTCGGAGACGAGCGACCAGAGCTGCTTGGGATAGCTTTCGCGCGAGAGCGGCCAGAGCCGCGTGCCGGCACCGCCGGAGAGGATGACGGGAACGACCTTCCGCACGGCAGCCGAAGCGGCAGTGGCAGGCGAGGCATCGGCTTGCCGTGCAAGCAGGTTCATTGCGGGTTCCTTTATCCGGGATGTGCTGTCGCCTCCGCTCGCGGCAGCATTATGACGCGGTGCCGAAGAGGGGCAAAGGATTGGCGCAGGCGGGCGCATTGACCGGCGCGGGTGGTGCGCGGAATCTGGCCCGAACCCGGCGAGGAAGGGATTATCCATGATGGTCGGCATCGAATATTGCGTCCCGTGCGGCTATGAACCGCGGGCCCGGGCGGCACGGGCGCTGATCCAGCAGAAGAAGCCTGACGCCGAGATCGCACTCAAGATGGGCAGCGGCGGAGTGTTCGAGATCATGGTCGACGGCAAGCTCCGGTTCTCGAAGAGGGCGAGCGGACACTTGCCGTCAGACCAAGAAGTTCTCGCGACGCTCGACTGAGGCCGCGCCGGCGGGCAAGCCGGAACGAGCAGGTTTCCTGCGACGCGGTACGCCGCGCCGTTCCAGCCTGCGGCTGGGCGGATGCTTCGCGTGAAAAACCGGCAGCGTTCAACGAGCCGGCTCAGGAACTCCCGTCCCGGCGCCGGCCAGGATGCGATCGAAATAAGCGATCGTTCGCTGCAGACCGGTCTCGAGCGGCGTAACCGGCTCCCAGCCCAGTAGCCGGCGCGCGAGGCCGATGTCGGGGCAACGCTGCGTCGGGTCGTCGACCGGCAGCGGACGATGAATGACGCGCGCGCGGTTTCCGGTGAGCGCGATGATCCGCTCTGCCAATTCCCGCACCGTGATCTCGTGCGGATTGCCGAGATTGACGGGCCCGGTCACCGCAGGCGGCGTCCGCATCAAGCGGACCATGCCATCGATCAGGTCATCGACGTAACAGAAGGCGCGGGTCTGGCTGCCGTCCCCGTAGATCGTCAGGTCCTCGCCGCGGAGAGCCTGGACGATGAAGTTCGAAACCACCCGCCCGTCGCTCGGGTGCATGCGCGGACCGTAGGTATTGAAGATGCGCGCCACCTTGATCTCAGTCCGATGCTGGCGGTGGTAATCGAAGAAAAGCGTTTCGGCGCACCGCTTTCCCTCATCATAGCAGGCGCGTGGCCCGAGCGGATTGACATTGCCGCGATATTCCTCGGTCTGCGGATGCACCTCCGGCTCGCCGTAGACCTCGCTGGTCGATGCCTGCAAAATCCTTGCTTTGGTCCGCTTGGCGAGGCCCAGCATGTTGATCGCCCCGACGACGCTGGTCTTGGTGGTTTGCACCGGGTCGAACTGGTAATGGACGGGCGAGGCCGGACAGGCGAGGTTGTAGATTTCGTCCACCTCGACATAAAGAGGAAAGGTCACATCGTGCCGGAGCGTTTCGAAACGCGGTTGGCCAAGGAGTGTCGCAAGATTGTCCTTCCGGCCGGTGAAGTAGTTATCGACCGCGAGCACGTCCTGGCCGTCGCGCACCAGGCGCTCACAAAGATGCGAGCCGAGGAACCCGGCGCCGCCGGTGACGACGATGCGCCGCGGTGCGAATGCCTGTGCGGAGCCTCCCGCATGTTCTTTTTTGTCCGCCGCCATGCCCACTCTCTCCGCCGGTCTGCCGGGCCGAACTGCCACGGGCCCGAGTGGCCTCGTGGCGGCAGCGGGCGGGGCCTGTCAAGCCCGGCTTCCCGCCCTGCCCTCACGGGATGCATGGTTTTCTGATGCTCCTTTCCGTGGTCATCCCCTGCTACAATGAGCGGGGCACCATCGGCGCGGTCCTTGCCGCGGTCCGTGCGGCGCCGCCGGCGGACAAGGAAATCATTGTCGTCGATGACTGCTCGCGGGATGGAACGCGCGAGTTCCTGCAGGCGGAGGGCGGAAAGCTCGCGGACCAGGTGCTGTTTCACGAGGTCAATCGCGGCAAGGGTGCTGCGTTGCGCACCGGCCTCCGCGCTGCGGAGGGCGAGATCGTGCTCATTCAAGACGCCGATCTCGAATACGACCCAGCGGATTATCCGGCATTAATGCAGCCGATTCTGGACGACAAGGCCGATGTCGTTTTTGGCTCGCGCTTTCAGGGCGGGCGGCCGCACCGGGTTCTCTACTTCTGGCACCGCGTCGGCAACGGGCTCTTGACCGTCGCGTCCAACGTCTTTACCAACCTCAACCTTACGGATATGGAGACCTGTTACAAGGTCTTTCGGCGCCAGATCATCCGGGCGATCACGATCGAGGAAGACCGGTTCGGCTTCGAACCCGAGATCACGGCAAAGGTAGCGGCGTCCGGCTGTCGCGTTTTCGAGGTCGGCATTTCCTATAACGGACGAACCTACGAGCAGGGAAAGAAGATCGGATGGAAGGACGGGGTGCGCGCGCTCTGGTGCATCGTCAAATACAATCTCTTCCGCTGAATTTCTTCGCTTATTTCACTGTCGGCGGGTTGGCGGCGGTCGTCGATATCGGTGGTTTCATGCTGCTTACCGGACTGTTCAGGATCCACTGGTTCTGGGCGGCGCTAGCGAGCTTCGTCGTTTCGGCAACAGTCAACTATTTGCTTTCCATTTCCTTCGTGTTCGAAAGCGGCGTGCGCTTTCGCCGCCACCAGGAGTTCGCCCTGGTGCTCCTGGTCAGCGTGATCGGACTGGCCTTCAATGAAGCGGCACTCTGGGTGATGATCACCGCGGCGGGGCTGGCGCGGCTGCCCGCCAAGGTGATCGCGACCGGAGTCGTGTTCCTCTGGAACTACAACGCGCGGCAGCATTTCATCTTCCGCCCGGCACCCTGAAGCGGCACGGTGGCGCCGCCGGCACGTTGCACATTTGCAACAACTAGCTGCGCTTCCAGATTGCCCGTCCGGTGCGGCCGATCGACCTCCATAGCAACGGCGACCGCCGACATCTCCGAATGGGGTTGGATACACTCAGGCTCACGCCAAAAAGGAGGTCTCCTGCGCCGCGCGCCTGATCCGCTTCTCAGCGCTGATAGGGAAGCGGCAGCAGGAGGGTTGCGGGCAAACGGATGAGCCCACCCGGGCCCGGAAGGATCACCCAGCAGTGCGGCGCGTGATCGACCAGCATCTCCCGGCAGGCACCGCAGGGCGGCACGACGGCGGGTTCGGTGATCGTCTCTGCCGGCTTCGGCTGGCGGACGGCGACAATGGCGGTGAGCTCGCCGTCACCCTCGATGAGCGCCCGGCCGACGGCGACCGACTCGGCGCAGATCGAAAGCCTGCCGACCGTCGCCCCGAGATGGATGCCGGTGAAGATGTGGCCGCTTTTGTCGCGCACGGCTGCGGCGAGGCGGTGACGCTCCGGGTGGAAGTGCCGCCGCAAGGCGGCGAACGCCGCCTCGATGAGGCGATCGTCCTCGGGGGCGAGCGGCAGAGCGGCGGCGAGGTTCTCAGTCAGCCGCCGCGGCCTCCTCGCCCTCGTCCGAACCGAGCAGCATGGTGCCTGCCACTATTCCGGAAGCGGTCCGGATTCGGCTTTCGATTGCGGTGGCCATGTCGGGATGCTCGCGGAGATAACGCTTGGCATTCTCGCGCCCCTGGCCGATGCGCTGCGAATCATAGCTGAACCAGGCACCCGATTTCTCGACCACGCCGGCCTTGGCGCCGAGATCGATCAGCTCGCCGACCTTGCTGATCCCTTCGCTGTAGATGATATCGAACTCGACCTGGCGGAACGGCGGCGCCATCTTGTTCTTCACCACTTTCACCCGGGTCTCGTTGCCGATCACCTCTTCGCGTTCCTTGATGCTGCCGACGCGACGGATTTCGAGGCGTACGGACGCATAGAACTTGAGGGCATTACCGCCGGTGGTGGTTTCGGGGTTGCCGAACATCACGCCGATTTTCAGGCGGATCTGATTGAGAAAGATCAGAAGCGTGTTGCTGCGCGAAACGCTCCCGGTGAGCTTGCGCAGCGCCTGACTCATCAGGCGGGCGTGCAGACCGACGTGCGTGTCGCCCATCTCGCCTTCCAGCTCGGCCCGCGGCACGAGCGCGGCAACGCTATCGATCACCAGCACATCGACCGCGCCGGAGCGGACGAGGGTATCGGCGATCTCGAGCGCCTGTTCGCCGGCGTCCGGCTGGCTGATAAGGAGATTTTCGATATCGAGCCCGAGCTTGCGGGCATAAGCCGGATCGAGCGCGTGCTCGGCATCGATGAAGGCACAGGTGCCGCCCATCTTCTGCGCCTCGGCGATGGCGTGCAGGGCGAGGGTGGTCTTGCCGGAGCTTTCCGGCCCGTAAATCTCGACGATCCGCCCGCGCGGCAGGCCGCCGATGCCGAGCGCGAGATCGAGCCCGATGGAGCCCGAGGAGATGACGTCGACCGGCTCGTCGCCGGCGCCGGCCCCCATGCGCATGATCGAGCCCTTGCCGAAGGCGCGCTCGATCTGCGCCAGAGCGTTCTCGAGCGACTTCTTTTTTTCCATGTCCAACCACCCCCGTCGGTGCAGACCAGCGACCCGCGGCGGCGGCAGACTCGCACGCACGCCATCGGGTTGTCGAGCGTCGCCCGGTTTATGGAACAAACGCGAAACGGATGAAACCGGCTCGTGTTAAGAGTTTACCCTCTTTTTGTTCCTATGCAACCTTAACGTGTCCAAATGATCATTCTTCTACTTGGAGGGCTTGCAGGCGTCCAGGCTGTCCAACGCCTGCGCCGCCCGGCCGAGCAGCTCGGCGAGGCTGTACGGCTTCGCCAGGAACGTCATGTTTTCCGCTTCCAGGCTGCGCCGCTGCGCTTCGTCCACATAGCCGGAGACCAGGACGGCGGGCAGCCCCGGCCAGCGCTCGCGCAGGCGGCGCACCAGGCTCGGGCCGTCCAGCCCGGGCATCACGACGTCCGAAACCAGAACGTCCGGCCGTGGCCG
>JBOHMN010000516.1:0-14559 GCA_050730175.1 Acetobacteraceae bacterium
GCCCGAGGCGCCCGGCACGAGGGCACGAGGGACGCCCCGTTATCTACCAGAGCGCGTTCGGGCTTGCTGACCGCGTTCCATGTTTGTTTTCTCGAGCAATTTCACCACCCTGACTGGCATCTCGCGATACCAGTCAGAGTGATATCGCTCTGGGCCCGCTTCCCAACTCGTAGCCACGCTGTCAACCAGCCGCAGTCGCTTGACACCACCCCCGCCCGGCCTTACCTCGGCGCAGCCGCTCCCTCGCTGCAGACAGGGCGGGCGATGGGAACAGCGAGCAATGAAAATCCGCAACAGCCTCCGCTCTGCCAAGACACGCGACAAGAACTGCCGGTTGGTACGCCGACGCGGCCGTGTCTACGTGATCAACAAGAAGAATCCTCGAATGAAGGCCCGCCAGGGCTAGCTCTCACCGAGGCCTGCTATCTGCGGGCAGCCATAACTACCGAAGGGGAACCGCTGGGCAGCTTGTGGGATCCGGCGGCCTGGATCATCTTCGCGGTCGGGATTCGGTTGTCGGCCGAGGAGGTCCCGCTTGATCGCGCTGCCGAAGCCGAACGAGGCAGTTATCGCTCGCCGCCCGGCCATACTCGCGGACTTGGCCCGACTGGTCGCGCCGGGGGCTCTGATCTCGGAACCGCATTGCCTGCGCGCCTATGAGACGGATGGGCTCGCGGTCTACCGCCAGCCCCCGCTTGCCGTCGTGCTGCCGGCAACCACCGAACAGGTCGCGGCTCTGCTCCGGTACTGTCACAACCAAGGCATCCGCATCGTTCCGCGCGGCGCCGGCACCAGCCTCTCGGGCGGTGCGTTGCCGCTGGCCGATGCCGTTGTCATCGGCCTCATGCGGATGAACCGTATCCTCGCCGTCGACTATGCCGACCGTGCCGCAACGGTACAGGCTGGCGTGACCAATCTCGCGATCACCGGCGCGGTCTCCGGGCAGGGCTTTTTCTACGCGCCCGACCCTTCAAGCCAGCTCGCATGCACGATCGGCGGCAACGTCGCGATGAACTCCGGCGGTGCCCATTGCCTGAAATACGGCGTCACTGCCAACAACGTAATTGGCCTCACCATCGTCACTATCGAGGGCGAAATCGTCCGCCTCGGCGGCACCTGCCTCGACGCCGCCGGCTATGACTGGGTCGGCATCCTGACCGGTAGTGAAGGACAGCTCGCCATCGTCACCGAGGTGACGGTGCGCATCCTGCGCAGCGCCGAAGGATCGCGCGCCATGCTCGCGGCGTTCGGCTCAAACGAAGTGGCAGGCGCCTGCGTCGCTGCCATCATCGGGTCGGGCATCATCCCCGTCGCGCTCGAATTCATGGACCGCCCCGCCATCCATGCCTGCGAGGCCTTCGCCGGCGCCGGCTACCCGCTCGACGCCGAAGCGATGCTGATCATCGAGGTCGAGGGAAGCACAGCGGAACAGGAAAATCTGATGGCCCGGGTCGGCGAAATCGTCGGCCGCTTCGATCCCCTCGGGCTCAGGATCGCAACGACCGCCGCAGAGTCCGCCGCCATCTGGAAAGGACGCAAGGGGGCGTTCGGCGCCGTCGGCCGGATCAGCCCCGATTATCTTTGCATGGATGGTGTCATTCCGACCTCCGCACTTTCCTCCGTGCTTGGGCGGATCAGCGAGATGAGCCGTTCTTGCGGCCTTCGTGTCGCCAACATCTTCCACGCCGGTGACGGCAATCTGCATCCACTGATTCTGTTCGATGCCAACGATCCCGAAAGCATGGCGAAGGCGGAGCGGTTCGGCGCCGACATCCTGAAGCTCTGCGTCGCGGTCGGCGGCTGCCTGACCGGCGAACATGGCGTCGGAGTCGAAAAGCGGGAGCTGATGAGCGTGCAATTCTCCGCGGCCGATCTGGAACAGCAGCGGCGCGTCAAATCCGCTTTCGATCCAGGCTGGCTGCTCAACCCGAGCAAGGTCTTCCCTCTCGGTGCCACACCTCCGATCATCCACGCGGCATGATGGCGGCCGAGGCGCCGTCGGACGAGGCGGAGCTCGCCGCTCGAATTGGTGCCTGCGCCGCCGCCGGCGAACCGCTCCTGATTTCCGGCAATGCCAGCAAGGCGCCGATGTTGCGCCCGGTACAGGCAGCACATACGCTTTCGGCGCGCAATCTTGTCGGCATCACGCTCTATTCGCCCGCCGAGCTCGTGCTCTCCGCCCGCCCCGGCACAACGCTCTCGGCAATCGAAGAGGCGCTCACTGCACACGGCCAGCACCTGATTGCCGAGCCGCCGGATTTGCATGCCCTGCTTGGCACCGAATCTGAGCCCACGCTCGGCGGCACCGTCGCGGCCAACCTGTCCGGTCCGCGCCGCGTCGCCGGCGGCGCAATGCGCGATCACGTGCTGGGGATCCGCGCAGTGAATGGCGAAGGAACGGCAATTCGCTCCGGCGGCCGCGTGCTGAAGAACGTCACCGGGCTCGATCTCTGCAAGCTGCTCGCCGGCAGCCACGGTACTCTGGCCGTGCTGACCGAGATCACGCTGAAAGTGCTTCCTGCACCCGAACGAACCGCGACGGTCGCGATCACCGGCGTCGATGCGAGAGCGGGCGTGGCCGCGCTGGCCGCGGCACTCGGCTCGCCCTACGCGGTATCGGCCGCCGCTTATCTGCCGGATGACATCGCGGAGTCTGTCCGTGCCCTGGCCAAACTCCCGGTCCATCCCGGCGTCGCCCTGGCCCGTATCGAGGACTTCGCGCCGAGCGTCGCCTATCGCACCGAACGGCTTACCGCCGAGCTCGGCCGCTTCGGTGCCACCAGGGTGATCGACGATGCCGAAAGTCGCCCGCTCTGGCGCACCATCCGTGATGCGCTACCGCTTACGCCTGGTCGCAACGAAGCGGATGCCGTCTGGCGCGTTTCCGTCCCTCCGTCCCAGGGACCCAAGCTCGCCGAGGCTGCCGGCGCCGTGGGTGGGCGCTGGTTCCTCGATTGGGGTGGCGGCCTCGTCTGGATTGCCGCACCCGCTGACCCGGCGAATCATCGCACGATTACTGAAGCGGCCAGCGCCGCCGGTGGCGTCTGGATGCTGCTCCGTGCACCGGAGGCGCTCCGCCCCGGTCTCACCGTATTGCCGCCCCTCTCGCCCACTCTGGAGCGGCTCACCAAGCGCGTGAAGGCAGCCTTCGATCCGGCCGGAATCCTCAATCCCGGCCGCATGTACGCCGGCATTTAGCAGGCGCTTTCCGTGCTGCCTGTTTTCCTCTGATCGGGCGGCGCTACGGTGTACTGTCCCACATGAAAATCGCGATGCGAGGTAGCCAATGCAGACTCGCTTCACTGCAACCCAGCTAGCCGATCCGGATCTTTCGGTCTGCAACCAGGTGCTCCGCACCTGCGTGCACTGCGGCTTCTGCACTGCAACTTGCCCGACCTTCGTCCTTTTGGGCGATGAGCTGGACAGCCCACGCGGCCGCATCTACCTCATGCAGGAGATGCTGGAGTCAGGTGCCGCTCCGAACCCGGAGGTCGTCACCCACATCGACCGCTGCCTCTCCTGTCTCTCCTGTATGACCACCTGCCCTTCCGGCGTGCACTACATGCACCTGGTCGATCACGCGCGGGTGCACATCGAGCGTACTTTCCGCCGGCCCGCGGCCGAGCGCGGACTGCGTGCGCTGCTCGCGGCGACACTTCCTTACCCCTCGCGCTTCCGCACCGCCCTCCGCAGCGCCCGTGCCCTGCGTCCGTTCCGCCGCCTGCTCGGCAACCGGCTCTCCGCGATGCTCTCTTTGGTACCGCAACGTCTGCCCGCCCCCGGCACCTCAGGGAAGCCCGGCGTCCACCAAGCCATCGGCCAACGCCGCGCGCGCGTGGCTCTGCTCGCCGGTTGCGCGCAGCAGGTGCTGGCACCCTCCATCAACGAAGCGACGATCCGCCTTCTCACGCGCCTCGGGGTCGAGGTCGTGGTGGCGCGCGGGTCCGGCTGCTGCGGGGCACTCGTGCACCATCTCGGTCTTCACGCTCCCGCACTCGCCTTCGCACGGCAGAACATTGCCGCGTGGGAGCGCGAGATTGCCGCGGGCGGACTCGACGCCATCATTGTCAACGCGTCCGGCTGCGGCACGATGGTCAAGGATTACGGCTTTCTGTTCCGAAACGAACCGGAGCGCGAGGCAGCCGAGCGTATCTCGGCTCTGGCCCTGGACATCAGCGAATTCCTGCATCGTCACGGCTATGAACCCACACGCGCTCCACCCGGGATCCGGCTGGCCTACCACGCCGCGTGCAGCCTCCAGCACGGCCAGCGCGTGACCATCGAACCGAAAGCGCTGCTCGCGCGCGCCGGTTTCACCGTCCTTGAACCCAGGGAGCCGCATCTCTGTTGCGGGTCCGCCGGCACCTACAACCTATTGCAGCCGGAAATCGCCGCGAAGCTGCGTGAGCGGAAGCTTGCCAATCTCGAGGCAACCGGCGCCGGCGTGGTCGCGGCCGGCAATATCGGCTGCATCACCCAGCTCTCATCGGCGCGCCTGCCCGTCGTCCACCCCGTCGAACTGCTGGACTGGATGGCTGGGGGCCCGAAGCCGGCCGCGCTTTGACGCCGGCAACAACATGCTCCGACGCTTTGCGGCGCAGCAGCTTCATGACGACGCGAATCCTCCCGCGGTCCCTCAAGTATCGCGTCGGCCGGCTGCGTAGCAAACCAACTACGGCGGCAGAAGCGCATCCACCATCGCCTCGATCTCCGCCGCCACGCCGTCCGCGGCGAGCGCCGCGCGGATCGCACGGCGCATGGCCGTGAAGTGCTGCCCGTCTTTCAGTTCCACCGCCGCCGCAATCTCCTCCGCATGCGACGCCGCTGCTGCCAGGTCTCGGTGCAACGGGTCGATGTCGTCGTACTCCGGGATCGGTAGCGTCCAGACGAGATTGTCAAAATCGCGCTTGTCACGCTGCCCGTGCGGCTGGAGGTCCGTGATTCCTGCCAGCACTGAGGCGCTGTTGATGACGGCGACCAATTACCGCGCCTCGTCCGTGGAGTGCACCGGCGCCCAGTACGCCTTGTGATCCACCAGCGCATCGGTGGCAGAGATGCGTGCCGCGCTGAGCCGCGTTCCTGCCTTCGTATAAAGCACACGCACACCGCCCTCACCCGCCTGGCGCTTCGACGCATGCGACCACGCGGACGCACTACGCGGCGCGGGTGCGTCGAGCGGCCAAGTGTTTTGATACTGGCCAAAGAGCCCTATTTCACTGCCGTTGGAGTTTACATGTGAAGATCGGTGGGCCGGCATTTTCCGGTGGAACAGTTTCGCTGCAAGAGACGATTGGGCAGTCCAGGTAGTGCTTCATGCGCAGTGAAATATCATCCCACAGTTCTCTCGCCTCTTGCATGGTGGTATTCGTGACAGCGCCCGAAAGCCTGAAACCAGACACGTAGATGTCCGCGCCTTGCGGAACCGAGCGCAGTACAATGGGCCACTGTCGGCGGGCCGTGATCAAGCTTGCGGATTTGCTCCAGCTCAGATGCTCATATACCTGCGCCGGCAACCATGCCGCGGTCCAGGATCGGTCGACGGTTTCCTTGTAAATGGGCTGCGTGTCCGGCGAGTGAAGTTGCTTCTCCCAGCCGAAGCTGCTCCTCACTACCTGCGGAAATGGTGGGTAGAGTCGTTTGTTGCTCTGCAGTACGAGCGGAACGATGTGGCCCGGCGCCATCCCATTTTTTGTCTTCATTGCGAAAGCGGCTAGCGCCGCGACAGGCGCGGCTGGAAGCAACAGATGGGCTACGCCCCGACGGAATGCTATCTTCAAGCTCGAGTGGGTGATTCCCTTCAGAACCACTGCAGCCCGATTACCTTCAACAACGCTGCTGTGATCGATCACAGCGAGGTCCAGAGAGGCTACTCGGGCAGTAAGGCCGCCAGTGGTGCTTTGCTGGATTTGGACGACGTATAGCGGCCGCTCGACGAGCTGCGCCACGCCGATGTCAATCTCAGCCGGATTCCCGGTGCTCTCGACGCCAACCCCTGAAGGAGCCAGACCTCGAAGCTTGCCTTGTACAAAAATCATGGGCAGGGGAAACAAGCCTGCTTTCTGAAGTCTGTCGGCCACAACCTCTTGCTCATGGAGCTTCGACCAGTCCAGAGCGATCCGGAGGTGAATCGTAGTGCTTTTCCCGAAGCCCGGATTCGTCATGCCAACGAGCACGCACAGGACGAGACCAAAGCGCCGCATGCGGTCCTCCACGCCGGCTACCCCTGCGGCTTATTTGAGCAAAGCCGCCACCAGAAAAAAGAACGCGAGGGCCGTAGCCGCAAGAAGGGTGAGGGCCTGCAAAACGTAATCGTGCAAGTGCTGGTAGTCGAAGCCCCCGCCATACAACTGGGCTCCAATTTCTAGCTGCCCGGAATAGGCGAAGTATAGGGAAGTGCACCCAGCTACGAAGAAGAAAAATAGAAGTGTCAGTTGTATAATTCTCCTTCGCCCGGACGCAGACAGTCTGTCCTTGGCAAAATAACCGACAAGTGCGAACAGTGCCAAGTCGAGTGTTATTAGCAGGTCTATCGTGTGGCTGAACACGTCCGCCGCCTTTAGCCTTAGGTCGGCAGTCGAAACGTCAGCGTAGGCGCTGGAAATAATGAGCAACTCGACAATTATTACAATGATCAGCCCAATGCTGGCCGTGGAGCGGGCGGGTGTGGCAGGCACGACGCGTGGCCTCCTGATGGATGACAAGCGCTCCAAGCTGGTGCGCAATCTTGGAAAAACCGATGAAACGTAACGCTGATTTCCCCATTGATGCCAGTAAATCGCCTCACCTCGGCACCGGCCACGGTAGGCCGGCCGCTCGCGCGATCTCGGTAGCCCTCCCGCCCGATCTCGATCGGTCCGCGGCGGGGTACCGGGGTCAGCGCCGCCTCAGCTTGCCATCGGCAACACCCTGACGATTTCCGCCCCCCTCTCGAACCATGCGGAAACCGCGAGGAGAGTCTCCACTTTTACAAAATAATCCCGGAATTGCCGCACCCCCGAGCGGGGCGGAACCGTGCCGCCCGCCTCATGCTGCGGCCGGCCGGCAAGCGCGCGTACAAGCTCGGGCAGTCGTTCGCTGTGCCAATCTCCGTTCACGACCGAATCATGCGCGGGCCGCGCGGTCCAGCCAAGGCTGGGCCGAGGCAGCGGACGCTGGTAGACTCGCCTGATGTCCGATTCGGAGGCTGACCTTTTCGCGCCCACACGCCGCGCGAGCAAGCCTCCGAGCGAGGAGATCATCGCCATCGTCCGCCGCCGCCTCCACGCGACGCTGGCACTGGTCAAATCGGCCGATGCCATGCCGTGGCCCGACCATCTCGCCATCATCCGTGAAGACAACGCGTTCCGGTTCGGAAAGGACATGCTCCCGCCGGATGAAGGGGCTGCGCTCTGGGCCGAGTTCGACGCCGAGATGAACCGGCTCTACGCCATCATGAATGCCGGCAAGGAACCCGACCCGGGCGACTGATTGCACCCGGCCATCCGAGCCGCCTGATCGTCCGCGTTCAAGCACCCGTCAGCCGCCGCCAGGCCGACCGCGGGCCTTGGCCCTATCCCCCGCGCACAAACGAATCGGTGCGCCGAAATTCACTTATCTTGACCGGCCGGCCGGCGGCATCCGCGATCGCCTCGACCTTCAGCTCCGTGCGGGTGCATCAAGTACCTCCTCGTTCACGGCGATGGCGTCAACTGTAACGCTCTTCCAGCCATGGATCGGCGTTGTTGTGATAGCCGCGCGTTTCCCAGAACCCCGGCCCGTCTGCCGCCACGAACTCGATCCGCCGGAGCCATTTCGCCGACTTCCAGAAATAAAGCCGCGGGATCAGCACGCGCACCGGGCCGCCATGTTCGCGCGCAATCGGTTTGCCCTCCCACCGATGCACCAAGAACACGTCCGGCTGGTTGAACTGGTCAAGCCGCACATTGGTCGTGTAGCCGTCATAGGAATGGAACAGCACGTGCTCCACTTCCGCAGTCGGCCTGGCCAGTTCGATCAGCGTGTGCGCCGCAATGCCTTGCCAATGATTGTCGTAGCGCGTCCACTGCGTCACGCAATGGATATCCGAGAGACTTTCCTCTTGCGGCAGGGCGAGCAACGCCTCCCATGAAAGGCTCCGCTTGCGCTCGACCGCTCCATCGAGATCGAGACGAAAGCTACCCAGCGGCACCTCAGGCTGCACGCCGAGATCGAGCACCGGCCAGTCATGAACCAGCCGCTGGCCCGGCGGCAGGCGCTCTTCCGGTGGTGCGGTCTTCCCGGTCAGCAGACGGCCTTCGCGCGCCCAGTCCTCTTTCCGCTCGATCAGCTTCTTCTTTATCCGGCCCCGCATCGTCACATTTTTGCCGTCATCCGCCTCGGCCATGTTGACCTCACCTCTCGAACCCGTCGGCCCAGCCGCGCAAGGAGGGCCGCCATTCATCGCTTCTTCTTCACTTTAACCCCGCGCCGCATCGCCTGTCCGCCGCGCAAACTGGCCTCAGTCTTTTTCGGCTTCGCGCCTGCGCGCAACTCGCTGATCGTTGCCCGCGTCGTGATCTGCTCCGGATTGGTCACGAGCTCGATCACCGCCGGCCGTCCGCTCGCGGCCGCGCGCTGGAACGCCGGCGCGAATTCCTTGGTCTCCGTCACCGTCTCGCCGTGCCCTCCGAATGCCTCGATCAGCCGCGCGAAGTCCGGATTGGTGAGGCTGGTGCCTGACACGCGCCCCGGGAACTGTCGCTCCTGGTGCATGCGGATCGTGCCGTACATCTGATTGTTGAACACCAGGACGATCGGCGCCACGCCATGATGGAACGCCGTTGCAATTTCCTGGCCGGTCATCAGGAAGCCGCCATCGCCGACGATCGCGACCACCATGCGTTCGGGAAACACGATCTTGGCAGCGACCGCTGCCGGTACCGAGTAACCCATCGCGCCGGCGCAAGGTCCGATATAACGTTGACCGTCGATGAAATTAATGAAACGCGGTGCCCACGTGGCGCAGTTCCCGGCATCCGTGGTGACGATCGCCTGGGGTTCGAGCAGCCCCTCGAGATCACGCATCACGCGGCCAAGATTGAGCGGGCCGGCATAATCTGGAACCACCCTTCCCGCCTCGCGCAGTGCACGAAGCTCACGCGTCCAGCCGTGCCAGGTGATGCGCGGCGGCTCCAGTGCCTGGGCGGCTTCCGCGAAGGCGTTGAGTTCTGAGACGATGCCGAGCGCCGGGCGAAATACACGCCCGATTTCCGCCGCATCCGGATAGACGTGCACGATCGCCACACCGCCCGCGGTGTCGAACAGCGTATAGCCTTGCGTTGGCGCCTCGCCGAGGCGGGTGCCGATAGCGAGTACGAGGTCGGCCTCCTTCGCCTTCGCGACAAGTGCGGGATCCGACCCCACCCCGAGGTCGCCCACAAAATTCTCGAGTGTCGCGTCATAAAGCGCTTGGCGGCGGAAGCCCACGGTCACCGGCACGTCATGGCGCGTGAGGAAGCGCGCAAGCGACGCCCGTCCCCGCTCGCTCCAAAGCGAGCCGCCGATCAGCGCGATCGGCTTACGCGCGCGCGCCAGAAGCGCCGAAAGCCGTTCAAGCGCTGCCGGATCCGGCAGCGGCAGGGCAATCGGTGCCACGCCGATATCAGGCACATCCGCCACTTGGCGTTGCATATCCTCTGGCAACGCGATCACCACCGGACCTGGCCGACCCGACATCGCAACATCCACCGCGTGTGCCACGATCTCGGGAATCCGCCGCGCGTGGTCGATTTCCGTCACCCATTTGGCCACCGGCCCGAACATCCGGCGGTAGTCGATCTCCTGAAATGCGTCACGGTCCCTCTGGTCGCTCGGAATCTGGCCGATGAACAGCAAGAGCGGTGTGCTGTCCTGGCTCGCGATATGCACGCCGATCGCCCCGTGGCAGGCGCCCGGGCCGCGCGTCACCATCGCCGCCGCGGGGCGGCCCTTGAGCTTGCCGAACGCCTCCGCCATGTTCACGGCGCCTGCCTCGAAGCGGCAGGTGATGAGCTGCAATCGCTCCCGCACGGCATAAAGCCCGTCCAGTACGTCGAGATAGCTTTCGCCCGGTACCTCGAAAACGTGGTCGATCCCTTGCGCCACCAAAGCATCCGCGAGGATCCGCCCACCCTGCCGCGGGCCTGTGCGCGAGTTCCGCGCGCGCGCCAATTCCATTCTTCACCTCCGCCGCCCGCCCCATGCACCGACAACCATAATCAACGCAAGCGGCTCGCGCCATCGGTCCCTGGCGGAATACGTGTCTCCGCTGCATGCTCGCGTTCGATACCGGACATTGCAGCACAGGGGGAGCCGGGATGCGCGCGATATTCGTCCAGATGAAGTGCGAGATGGGAACCGCCTATCGCGTCGCTGAGCGGGCCGCCAACGAGATTGCCGAGCTCTCCGAACTCTACTCCACGTCAGGCCAATACGACCTGCTCGGCAAGTTCTACCTCACTGAGGAAACCGACATCGGCCGCTTCGTCACCGAGCAAATCCAGTCGCTCCCTGGCGTCGCAGAAACCTACACGCTGATCACGTTCAACGCGTTCGGCGGGCGCCGCAAAGGCTGACCACGGCTTTGTCGTCCAGTCAGCCGAAGCCGATGAAACCGGGACTCGCCGCAATCGGAGGTGCCTCGGCCAGCAGCTTGAGATCCGGAACCGGCCGCGCCGTTCGCGGGTCGGCTGCCAGCATCGCCTCGAGTGCGGACGCCGCTGCGAGCAGCACTGCGTCGCCGCCGCGTGGCCCCACCATCTGGAGCCCAAATGGCATCCCCGCCCGATCGCATCCCATCGGGAGCGAGATCGCCGGATGACCCGCCAAGGTCACGACATAGGCGAGCGCCAGCCAATGAAAGTAGCTTTTGGTCTTCTTGTCGTCAATTTCTGTTGGGTAAAGCTCCCTCCAGGATCTCGGGCTGACAGTGATCGCCGGTGACAGGATGAGATCGTACTCCTCGAAGAACCTCTGCCACCGGCGGTAAAGCGCTGTCTGTTGCACTGCGGCCCGCGCGACATCCGCTGCGGTATAACCAAGCCCTTCTTCGACATTGGCAATGACGTTCGGTCCGACCTCAGCCCGACGCGTCTCCACCTTCTCCAGATGCCCGGCCAGGTATCCGACCGCGCGAAGCACCGCGAACGTCTCGTCGGCACCGCTGCAGTCCGGCGTCGCATCGTCGGCGCGGGCGAAAACGTGGCGGAAAAGCCCGGTCTTCTCAGCGAACGCCGCACCGATCACCCGCTCCGTCGGGGCAAATCCGAAATCCGCGGTCAACGCCACGCGCAGAGAACTGAGGTCGAGCGGCGGCAGCGGAAAAAAATCCCGCTCCGTGCGCACAGTACGCCCGCGGATCGTCGTCGCCAGCGGGTCGGCAGCATCATCCCCTACGATCACGGAAAGCAGAAGCGCCAGATCAGCCACCGTCCGTGCCATCGGACCGGCAACCGGAAGGCCGGACCAGCCGAGCAGGCGTTTCTCGCTCGGCACCAAGCCGGGCGTCGGCCGGAACCCGACGATGCCACAGAACGCCGCCGGATTACGCAGGCTCCCGCCGGTGTCCGAGCCGGAGGCAAGCGGTACCATTCCCGTCGCCAAGGCGGCCGCCGAGCCACCCGAGGAGCCGGCTACGGATTTCTGCGGGTCGAACGGGTTGCCGGTCGCGCCATACACGGCGTTGCGCGTGTTTGCTCCGGCGCCGAACTCGGGCACGTTCGTCTTGCCGATGACGATCCCGCCGGCGTTGCGGATGGCCCGCACCAATCGCGCGTCCTGCAGTGGCACGTGATCAGCGAATATCGGGCTTCCGTAGGTCGTGCGAAGCCCCGCCGTATCTTCGAGATCCTTGATCCCCACCGGAAGCCCGGCAATCGGCCCGAGCATCTCACCCTTCGCCGCCGCAGCATCGATCGCCGCCGCCCGTTGTCTCGCCCTCGCGTAATCAGTGGCAACGATCGCATTGATGGCCGGGTTCAACCACTCGATGCGCTGGATGCAACTTTCCAGTAGCTCTCCCGCGCTAAGCCGCCGTTCCCCGATCAGTCGCCGCGCCTCGAGCGCCGTCAGATCGCAGGCATCGCTCATCGGCCTAATACCCGAGAGCGATGCCGTCCTTGCGCGGATCGGACGCCCCGGCCAGCACCCCCTTGGCGCGGTCGATCCAGATCGCTTGGCCTCCGCCAAGCGGCCGGTCGACCAAGGTCAGTCGATGGCCGCGCCGCTCGAGTCCTTCCAGCGTCGCCGCTGGGAGGCCGCGCTCGATTTCAAGCTGCCCGCCCGCGGGAAAGACGCGCGGGGCGTCGAGTGCTTCCTGAAGATCAAGCCCATATTCAAGAAAATTCGTCAGAAACAGGGTCTGACCCACCGGCTGGAACTGCCCGCCCATCACGCCGAACGGCATCACTGCCTCGCCCCCTTTCGTCAGCATCCCGGGAATGATCGTGTGCATCGGCCGCTTGCCCCCTGCGATGCAGTTCGGATGGCCGCGCTCGAGGCGAAAGCCGAATCCGCGATTTTGCAGCATCACGCCCGACTTCTCCGCGAGAATGCCACTGCCGAAACTCTGAAACAGCGAATTGATCAGGCTTGCGGCATTGCCATCGCGATCGACAACCGCAAGGTACGCGGTGTCGGCGTGCACCGGCATCGAAACCTCGCCCGCGGGCGGAAGGACACTCATCCTCCGATCGTCAGCGATCAATCGTCTCAGCACAGAAAGATAGGCGTCGCTCGTCAGCCGTTGCACCGGGACAGGGCCTTGCGCCGGGTCGGCGACGAACGCGTCACGGTCCCGATGCACGAGCCGCGCAGCCTCGGCATGGCGGTGCAGCCGGAGGGGGCCGCTGGGCCCATCGCCGGCGCTCGCCATCCCGCCAATAATTCCGAGCAACATCAAAACGAGAATGCCTATTCCATTCGGCGGGCACTCCCAGACCTCGAATCCCCGCCATGTCGTGTGGATCGGCTCGACGAACTCCGCGCCTCGCAGTGCGGCCGCGAAATCCGCTTCCGTGTGCAGGCCGCCGCGGGCGCGCAGGGTTGCAACCATGTCAGAGGCAACCGCCCCTTCATAGAACGCGCGCGCGCCACCTTTCGCGATGGCGCGAAGCGTCGCAGCGAGTCCAGGCGGCGTGAAACGTTCGCCAGCCGCCGGCGCCGCACCGTGCGGAAGGAACCCTCCGGTTCCGTTCTTGCGCAGCTTGTCGACAACCCGCTCCCAGTCAAACGCAACGCGCGGATGGACGATAAATCCTTCCTCCGCATAGCGAATTGCCGGCTGCAGCAGTTCGTCAAGCCCCTTGGTCCCATGCCGTGCAAGCAGCGTCTCCCAGGCGCCAACCGCGCCCGGCACCGTCACACTATGCGGAGAATCGGCCTCCAGTCCGGTCAGCCCTCTCTCCGCGTACCAAGCGAAGTTCGCCGCCGCCGGCGCTCGCCCCGAGCCGTTCAACGCCGTTACCCGCCCGCTTCCCGCCGGCGCGTACAGGCAGAAGCAGTCCCCGCCGATGCCGGTCGCTTGCGGTTCGATTACGCACAGGACCGCCATCGCGGCCACCGCCGCGTCGAGCGCATTGCCGCCCGTTCTGAGCACATCGATCGCCGTGAGGGTTGCCGCAGGCATCGACGTCGCTGCCATGCCGTGCGTGGCGAAGACGACACTCCGACCTGGCAGATGAAAGTCCCGCATGCCGCTTTCCCGTCTTCCGAACGGCAGGTACGCTCGCACGAAGGTGCGGCATTAGCAACCGAGGGGCGTTCCGCTCCCGGCTGTTCGCTGGTCTTCGCAACGAACAAAAGGGAGTAAGTAGCCCACCGCAAGCGATCGGCGCGTGGCTCGACGCCGCACATGCGGCATCTGCGCCGTATAGGTGAAGACCGGACCGGAAAGGGGAACGCCGGATGACCGCGAGCATCGAGGATTTCAACAACATAGAGATCCGCATCGGCACGATCGTCGAGGCAAGCCTCTTTCCCGAGGCGCGCAAGCCCGCCTTCAAGCTTGTCATCGATTTCGGGCCTGCGATCGGCCGCAAACGCTCCTCGGCACAGATCACCGAACATTATGCGCCAGATCGGCTGATCGGCCGGCAGGTCCTCGCGGTCGTCAACTTTCCGCCGCGCCAGATCGGCCCTTTCCATTCCGAGGTGCTCACGCTCGGCGTGCCCGATGAGAACGGCGCCGTCATCCTCATCCGCCCCGACTTCGCAGTGCCGGATGGCGGACGGCTGTTCTGAGCTAGTGTCCTGCCCCCGTCGGTTGCTGCCCTCGGCAACAACCGTAAGGGGATCAGCAGGCTACTGAAAATAATGAGCTAGTGTGCCGCGAGAACGCTCCACGCATGAGATACAAGTGCCAGAATCGGCACACCAGAGCGCGTTCAGGCTGGCTGATCACGGATACTCTAGGTTTGTTTTCTCAAGCAATTTCATCACCCTGACTGGCATCTGGCGATTCCAATCAGGGTGATATTGCTCTAGCGCGTAAGCGCCGGGCCGTCGAACAGAGCGCCCGACCATTAATCGCGCGCGGCGACTTCCTGCACCGCGGTATCATCAGCC
>JBOHMN010000517.1:0-1822 GCA_050730175.1 Acetobacteraceae bacterium
CGATGTACTCTCCCGAATGCACGCGAGCATTCCATTATGTATTCTAACTCAAGATCTCCAAACTCCTTATCTGTAAGAGGACGTGCATACGGCATTACGACAACAAACCCCAGGATATCTGAAAACAAAATGGGGCATAGACCTGCACCCTGCGAAGCCCTCCACCTTTGCCGCTCATCTCTATTCGCGTTAAGCCCTTCTAACATCTCTCGCCATCGTCGATGGTACCAGGCACTGCGTAAACGAAAACGGGCAATTTTGACAGCATATTTCCGGTTGATCAGAATGACTCGGCGGGCCGTCCCTTTGCGCACGGTTATACTGAACACGATCAAATCACGATCCGTTCGACCTCATCGAGGCTGAGCTCATCGCGCCGACGATCGTAGAGCTGCGTCGTTCGCGTCGAGGCGTGGTTCGCCATCGCCGCGGCCTTTTCGAGCGTGCCGCCATTCTTGAGGTACGCTGTGATCCCGGTCGCCCGAAAGCTGTGATTGCCGAGCTTGGTGCCGATGCCTGCCGCCACCACGCGCCTTCGAATCATCGCATAGGCATTCGCCTGGGGCAGCGGCGTGCAAGTGTGGGGGGGGCGCTTCTTGGCACGGCCGATCGTGCGGAACAGCGGCCCCTTAGGACCGCCGGCGAGGCCTGCATCATTGATGGAAGCGGTGAGGTAGGCCTCAAAGTTGTGGTGGCACGGCATGGCGTGCCCCTTGCCACCCTTCTCGCGAAGGCGAACCAAAAGCCGGCGGTTCTGAGTGAACATGCCCTCCACTCCCATGCCGAGTGCCGCACCGATGCGCGCGAAGCTGAACGCCATCAACCCGATCAACGCCCGGTCGCGCAAGCCCGCCGGCGTCGTGATGTCGATGCTGTCGAGCGGCGCACGCGCTTCCTCGGGTGCCAGCACCGGCGTCTTGCCCGACTTCACCGCGTGCGGGGGACCACGCACCGAGGCGGCCGGATTGGCCGGCACCACATGACCGGTGACCATGCAGTCGAACAGGCGACGCAGCGCGGCGAGCTGCAGTTTGACGGTCGGGGCCGCGCGGTCGCGCATCTGCTGCTCGATCCGGGCGGCGACGTGGAGCGGCTGCACGGCCGCGATCGACGGCACGTCGGCATTAGCGCACCAAATCAGGAAGTCGGACACAGCGCGGCCGTAAGCCCGGCATGTGTGCGGATTACGTATCTGCGCGGCAAAGAATTCCAGGAAACGGAGCCCGGCCGTGTCACCGGCGTCGGCGATCAGCGCTAGGAGGACTGGGCGCCGGATTGCTGCGGAAAAGCCGGTGGTCTGGACCTGAAGGATCATCGACCACTCTCGATGTCGATCAGCTTCTCATAGAGAATTTCGTAAGGGGCGAAGCCGGCGCGCTCGTAACTCGTGAGCGCCGAGGCGTTCACTGCGAGGGCGTTGATGCGAAGGCGCGTGATGCCGGCACGACGGAGATACTGCTCGATCCCGCCGAGGAGCTGCGATGCGATCCGCTGCCCTCGATGAGGCGGCATGACGCAGATATCGGAGATGTAGCCGAAGCGATTGGAGTCCGGCGTTTCGGCGATGAAATCCGCCTGCTTGATCCAGCCGGCGACGAATCCGACAAAATGCCCGTCGCGTTCCGCCACCAGCACGGCACCCTCGCCGTCGGCCTGGTGCAGCATCCAGTCCAGATAGTCATCGGCGACCTGCTCGCCC
The DNA here is from genome assembly GCA_050730175.1 of Acetobacteraceae bacterium. GTDB lineage: Bacteria > Pseudomonadota > Alphaproteobacteria > Acetobacterales > Acetobacteraceae > JAKAWQ01. The sequence goes on from JBOHMN010000517.1 coordinate 1,700, forward strand.
GGCAAGCGGGTGGCGTGCCGGCGGCGCTCGTAGTCCTGCAGCTCGACAATGGCCTGGCGCAGCTGAGGCCGATCAGCGGGAACGGCGGGACGGATGACAACGGCGGGCGTCATGGCTGCCGAT
>JBOHMN010000518.1:0-1784 GCA_050730175.1 Acetobacteraceae bacterium
GCACCAATGCACTTCGCCGCCCGCGTTCTCCACGTTGTCGGCCCAGGTTTCGAGATAGAAGTCCAGATTTTCGAGCGTGTGGTCCTTGATCCTGCGTCCGATCTCGCGGAGATCGTCGAATTCCGGCAAGGCCGCGATCGCCGCAGCGCGCGCGTGCTGGAAATGCGGCTTGGTGTGTTCGAGCGCGCGCTGAAGGCCGGCGTCGGCAAGCGCCGCCCTGGCGTTCTTCTTGAAGGCGGGGCTGGTAGGCAGCATGGCCGGTCTCCCGTGCTGGGCTTACTCCACCGCTCTGTCAGAGAGAAGGGCGGGCGGCGAATTCCGTTTTGAGGGCGGGATAAAGCCGGCGAAAGATCGCCCGCCGATCTTGCAAAGTACTGGCGAAAGCCGAATCAGGCTCCGCGGCGCCAATCACGGGTAGGCGCGTTGCGATTTCGGCGAGTGTGCCGGCTCCCGCCGCAATCAGCCCAAGGCGCGCAGCACCGAGCGCGGGCCCGACCTCGCCGCCGGCGTGATAGAGAAGCGGGCGGGCGAGAGAAGCGGCCAGGATCCGACCCCAGAGCCGGCTGCGCGCACCACCGCCGGTCACGGAAAGCTGAGCGATCGGTGGACCCTTTTCCTGCAGCGCCTCCAGGCCGTCCGCCAAGGCAAAGGCAACGCCTTCCAGCACCGCGCGGGTCAAGTCGGCGCGCGTCGTGCCGCTCTCCAATCCGAAGAACACGCCGCTGGCGGCGGGATCATTATGCGGTGTGCGCTCCCCGGCGAGGTAGGGAAGAAATACGGGACCGCGCAGAGCGGCGACGCCCGCCCGCTCGAGTTCCTCGAGGAGTTGCGATTCCCCCGCCCCGCCGCTGACGCGGGCGAGCCAGGCAAGGCACGATGCCGCCGAGAGGATCACCGCCATGCGGTGCCACGTCGCTGGCACGCAATGACAGAATGCATGTACGCCGTGCTCCGGCGCCGGGCGGAACCGATCGTCGCACACGAACACGACGCCCGACGTGCCGAGCGAAAGAAAGGCGTCACCCGGAGATACGCAGCCGAGGCCGACTGCTGCTGCCGCATTGTCTCCTCCGCCGCCCGCGACCACCGTTCCGGGAGGAAGGCCCCAGGCATTGGCGATGTCCGCAAGCAATCTACCGGCCGGCACGGTACCCTCCACGAGGCGAGGCATCTGCGATGGAGACAGTTCCGTTGCCGCAAGCAATTCTTCCGACCAGCAGCGATTCGCCACGGAGAGCCAAAGGGTTCCCGATGCATCGGAGAGATCGGACACGGCCTCGCCGGTCATGCAGAGCCGGAGCCAGTCCTTCGGCAGCAGGACGCGTGCAGTCGCACGAAATACCTCCGGCTCGTTGCGGCGGACCCAGAGCAACTTCGGCGCGGTGAATCCCGGCATCGCGAGATTGCCGGCGATCCGGCGGGCGAGCCGGTCGAGAATCAGGCATTCCGCGGCAGCGCGTCCGTCGTTCCAGAGTATCGCGGGCCGCAGCACCTTTCCTGCGCGGTCCAGCAGAACGGCTCCATGCATCTGGCCGGCGAGGCCGATACCGCGAACAGCGGAGAAATCCGTCCTGGCACGCAACGCCGCGATGGCCGCTTCAGTCGCCGCCCACCAGTCGGCCGGCGCCTGCTCGCTCCAATGTGAATGGGGGTGAGAGATGGAGAGCCCCGCGGACGCCTCGGCGCAAAGGGCGCCCGTTTCATCGATCAGTACCGCCTTGACGGCTGATGTCCCGAGATCGATTCCGATTGCCTTCACGATCCGTCACCCGGTAGTTGCGCGC
>JBOHMN010000519.1:0-2101 GCA_050730175.1 Acetobacteraceae bacterium
GCCCGCGGCAGCGAACGAAAGGGGATAAGCAGGCCGCTGAAAATAAAGAGCTAGTGTGCCGACGAAGGATGCCCATCGTGGGTAACAAGCGTGAGACTTGGCACACTAGCCCCGCGCCTCACGCCGCTACGATTGCCGGCGGCCCGTGCACCTTCACCGGTGGAACCGGTCCGTCCCATCGCTCGACATCGACCAGACAACTGTGCGCGGACGGCCCTTGACCGAGCCGCGACGTCCCGATGTCCTCGGTCAGCACGTTCGGATTCCCGTGCACACAGAGGCTGCCGGGCGTTCCCGGCTCGAGCGGATCGAACCAGGCGCCGGTCTGCAGCATGACAACCCCTTCCAGCACGTCCTCGGTCAGCGTGAGCCCGGCAAGGCAGGCGCCGCGCTCGTTGAAAACGCGCACGATGGCACCCTCTGCAAGGCCACGCCGGGCCGCATCCGCGGGATGCATCTGAAGCGGCTCACGGTCCGCGATCTTGGTGGCAAGGCTCACCGTCCCCTGGTCCAACTGGCCGTGCAACCGCGTCGCCGGCTGCACGGAAACGAGATGCAGCGGGAAGCGTTGCGCCTTGGGCGCGCCCAGATATTCACGCGGCGCAAGCCAGAGCGGATGACCCGGGCAATCGGCATAGCCGAAGCGTGCAATCGTCTCCGAATAAAGCTCGATCTTTCCCGAGGGAGTCTGAAGCGGATTCCGCTCCGGATCGGCGCGGAAGGAGGCAAACGGCACGATCCGCTCGGACGGCGCCGGAATCTCGACGAACCCCGCCTCCCAGAACGCATCGAAATCCGGCATTGCGATGCCCGCGCGCGTGCCCGCCGTGCGCGTCCGCTCATACATCACACGAAGCCAGGTTTGCGGGTCGCGCTGCTCGGTGAAACGCTCGCGAACACCAAGAGCATCGGCGATATCGGCGAAGATGGCAAAATCATCGCGCGCCTGATGTTGCGGCGGGATCGCCTGATGCATCGCGATGATGAAGCGGTCATGGCTGCTCGACCCGATATCATCGCGCTCGAGGGTGGTCGTGGCCGGCAGCACGATATCGGCATGCCGCGCCACCGAGGTCCACCAGGGTTCGTTGACAATGACCGTCTCCGCCCGCGCCCACGCCCGTTGCAGGCGGTTGAGATCCTGGTGGTGATGAAACGGGTTGCCACCGGCCCAGTAGATCAGGCGCGTGTCGGGATAGCGGAGTGTGGCGCCGTCATACTGGTACTCGCCGCCGGGATTCTCCAGCATCTCGACAAACCGCGCCACCGGAATGGCGCTCCTCGCCGGATTGCCAAGGCTGGGCAGCGAAACCGCAGGGATTCGGCTGCCCGGCGTGCCCATCCCGCCGGAGCTGCCGTAGCCGAAGCCGAAGCCCTGCCCCGGCTTGCCGATGCCGCCCAGCATGGCAGCCAGCGCAACCAGCATCCAGAATGGCTGTTCGCCGTACTGCGCGCGCTGCAGCGCCCAGGTCGCGGTCAGCATGGTGGGAACCCGCGCCAACTCACGTGCCAGCGCAGTGATCCTCTCCGAGCCGATGCCGGTGATCGGCGCCGCCCAGACCGGCGTTTTCTGAACCCCGTCCTCCGCACCCCGGAGATAGGCCGCAAGCTCTGCAAATCCCACTGTATAGCGCGCGAGAAATTCCTGATCGGCGAGCCCTTCCGCAAGCAGCACATACGCCAGCGCCAGCATCAGAGCAGTATCGGTGCAGGGGCGTATCGCCAGCCACTCGCCGGGCAAATCAGAACGCACGGGCGAGACACTGATCAGCCGCACGCCGGCCGCCTGCGCCTCGCGCACGCACCGTCGCATCAGGTGCTCGCCGCCGCCGCCGGAATGCACCTGGCCGTTGCCGTAACGCATTCCACCGAAGCACATCATCAACCCGGCGTGCCGGGCAATATCCGCCCAATCCCCGACCGGGCCGTAGACGCAGGTGCTGCTGCCCACAACGTGCGGCATCAGCGTCATGCCGGTCGCGTACGAATAGTTGGTAACCTGTCCGGTATAACCGCCGGTCGCTGCAAGCATCCGATGCAGCTGCTGGCGCGCGTGATGAAAGCGACCGGCGGAAGACCAGCCGTAGCTGCCGCCGAAGAT
>JBOHMN010000520.1:0-7941 GCA_050730175.1 Acetobacteraceae bacterium
AGAGATGACATCGCGTTCACTCTCTTCGTCTACGTCGTGCCCTCGTTGCAAGTGCTCCGGCCAAAGCAGGTACGTCAAGCGGCGGGTCCGGCGGGTTGTGTCCCGCGTTGAATGTCGAGATTCGACCCTACCAAGCCGGCGGCGAGCAGGTGCGCCGGCCTCGAAAGTGGTCATTCACCGACGCACACCGGTTCCGGCTCTGCGCCCGCGGCTGTCATAGGCCGTTGCACGCTGCTCCCGCCCCAACCGGGATGGCCGCTTGCTCAACGATCTGGCGACCATGGTTCCTTTGAGACCGGTGCTTCCTGGCGGGCTGGCGTTTGCGCAGGATTCGACTTTCCGAGCGGTCAATCATTTGTCGGATCCCTGCGAAATGCTGTGGACTCCAGCAGACGCCGTAGGGCGTGCGCACAAGGCCACAGCTTGGGCGCTGAAAGAGCTTTGGGCGAAGGGGGTTGGTCGTTCTGTTGAGCTAAACGGCAGTCGGCAAGCGGATGCCGGGCGAGCGGGGCCACGGCAAAGATTGGTGGAAGTCGTTCATACACTAACGGCTCGCCTGCCCGCACCCATTCCCGACCGGGCTTGAATAGAGTACCCTAGACTGGTTCGCGGCTTGGAGCCTGCCAGCCACGGCTGCTGCGGCCATGTATCGCTCCTGGAGAGCTTTGGATGCCTGAACGTGTCGCACGAGTGAGCGGAGCTGGATGGAAGACGATTTGCGAGCAGCAAAAGTCGATTCTGAAAGACGTGGAAGCTCTACGCGTTTCCAGGAAGCCTGAGATCATCGGGGCGCTCTTCGAAAATTCCTTCCGAGACTTTCTCCTGGCACTAATGCCTTTATCACTCGGCATCGTGCCCGGTTTTATCATCGATAGACAGGGACGCCAGTCGTCTCATTTCGACGCACTTGTGGTCGACAGACAATCCCCTTCGCTAGCGCGGATCGGTCCGCACCATTATGTCATGTCGAATTCGGTCGTAGCAGTTTTTGAACTGACAACGAAATTAGACGCAAAAAAAATGTCGTCAATCATATCCAAAGCCGCAGAGATCGAGCGTTTGAGTCGAAACCTTTATAGCGAGAATTCCTGGAGTGCGATTACCTTTATGGGTGTCGCAGTTGATTCTAGCATTTCCGGCGAGCGCATTCTGGGGGAGTTCGGCAAACGTAAGCCTCTTTGCCACCTCTACACTTTGGAGGCGCCACATCTGACCAAGGAAGCCGTCCACTGTTGGATGGAGGGTGGAAAAGAAGGGAGAGCCGTCCTTCGTCTGACGACATCGCCACTTGCGGACCTCGTCACTATGCACTTCCAGGATGCGCTATACACGCTAGGCAGTCGCTTGACTGACGCTGGTTCGGCCGGGCGTGCTCTCAATGACTACATTCATTGGGGAACTACGGGTTTCACGGTGCTGCCCCGCGGATCGGCATAATAGTCAGGGCGGCAGTGCTTGGACTGGGCCGACACCAGCGGGGCTGCAGGTGCGACAGTTGACGTCGGCTTACTACAGTCAGATCCCCAAAGCGGACTGCCCGCTTTCGGTCAACCCCGGCCACGGCTCAATGACTGGCTTCCGGTCGGTCCGCCCGGAACCGGACAGACTGCTTGCCACCCGCAGCGGAAACTCAAACCGGGACACTTCCCGCGGTTGCAAACGAGCGCGACCCGGCGCGGGATTCGCTCGAACGGCGCCAGGGCATTGACGCTCGCCGTGGTGCAAAAGATCAGTTGCAGCGCAGGCGCGGCAAGCGGCAAGCTCGCCGCAAGCGGCCCCGGCGGCGCGATCAGTGCTTCCGCTGCGGAAGGCGCGGCCCTCAGCTCGGCGAGCGTCTCGCCGAAGCTCGGAGCGTAGTCCGCCGGATTCTCACCCGCGCGTGTCACCGCGTCGCGCCATTGCGCGGTGGTGATCGCAAACGGCGGTTCGCCGGGACTGTTCTGAACACACGCACCCGGAGCATCCAGGGACTCTAGCCGGATCGGAGCTCACGGCGGAACGTACGTGTTTCAGCCGAGGTTTGGCCAGGGAGTCCGGTCACGGCCGGCGGTGGCGAATGCCGCCCCGCGAGAATCCCGAAAGCAATGCGCGCCGGGCGGCAGGTTCCTTTGTCCAATCAACCCCGCGTTATAGCGTCACGAAACCTGAGGTTGCACGATAATGTGTAGAAAATCAGATTAACCACAAGAAAGTGAATAATTCTCGGTTGACGTTCAGTTATTGCGGTTGCATTTACCGCGATCATTAACGCCACGAACGAAACCCACGGTTTGGTGTTGGACGTTAACGATCGCTTGGGCAACACAACGAGGCAGTGAGACTAGCCGAACGATTGCGCATGGCCCGGGATCCCCAGTTCCCGCGGTGGGGGATCATTACACCGCAGGATCGAAACCAGGAGTTGAAAAGGCTTACCAGAATGAAGAAAACATTGATGATGGGTGCGGTGCTTGCGCTCGGGCTATCCGGCGCAGCCTATGCGCATGGAACGAAAGGCTCATTCATGATCGGCGGCGCGACCGGCACTGCCGTCACGTCTTCCGGCGGCGGCAGCTCGAGCAGCTCTGGCTCCGGATCGGTCGGCGGCGGCATGGCCGGCGGCTTTACCGCTGGCTTTTCGAACACCGCCGGCGGGGCGATGGCAAGCGGCGGCGCAAACGGTGTCGAAGTCGGAGATTATCGCAATTCGACAAGCGGCGGGGCGAATTTCTCCGGTTCGCTCGGCCATGCCGGCACGTTGAACCAATCTCAGGCCGGCGCCGGCGGGCACGAGGGTGCGCTCGGCACATTCGGTAATTTCAGCGGCAAAATCTCCGGGCTGCCGTCTCTTTAAGCTTCAATTTTGATTCCGGCCGGGTCCGGCCCCTGCAGGGTCGGACCCGGCACCTCACCGTGTCCTCGATGAGATCGTCATGGAGACGCAAATGAAAGTTAGCATACTGGGCGCGGCGGTCGCCATGCTCCTGACCGCCCCGGCGATCGCGATGGCGCAGACCAGCCGGGCCGACAGCCAAAGCGGAGCAGCAGCAAATTCGGCATCCGCCTCCTTCGCGGCGACCGGGAGCTCCAACGCCAGCGTGACGCAAATTTACAACATGGATCCCCCGGCCGACCCGGCGGGCGGTAGCGCAAGCCAGGGCGGGGATCCGACGCTCAACGACAACGTCAGCTACGGTGGCGCTTACACCATTCACAATACGCCAGACGTCATTCCCCCCTCCTGGGGCGGGCAGAATACCTGTGCAGTCGGTGCGAGCGGCGGCGTTGCCGTCGCGGGGTTCGGCGTCAGTTTCGGCGGCATGTGGTCGGACTCGGGGTGCGAACGGCGAAATTCCGCAGTCGTGCTCTACCAGATGGGCGAACACAAAGCCGCGGTTGCCCTGATGTGCCAGGACCGCCACGTCGCCGAGGCGATGCAGGCGGCTGGGGACCCCTGCCCAGGCGCCACGCCGGCCGTATCTCGAGCCGCCCCGCCCCGCGCCGCATGGCGTGCGGCACGCGTGCCTCCTGCGGCGCCGGCTGGAGCCCGCGCCGTCGCGGCTTCCGGCTCGGTGACGCCGCCCGAAACGTCATGCCGGATGGTCTTCCATTATCCGACATTCGCCGACGGCCGGCGCAACCCGGACGGCGCCGGTTGGATGGAACGGGAGTGTGGTTGAACGGGCGGTAGAATCCGGCACCCTGGCCGGATGCAACCATGCTGATCCCCGCTTTGCATGCACGCAACGGAAGTGGCCGTAAGGGGCCACCGCATGATCCGCTCGAGGCCGGGAGCCGCCTCACCGCGGTTGCTGCAAGCTTTCGGCCGGCACATTCCCGGCAGCGCCGGGCCGTTTCCAACACCCGAATGAACCGCGCGCCGCGCTGCGGCGAGGCGCCGGGTCCACTGGGTGGGCGTCACCTCCGCGGCCGTGGCGCCGCTCCCGGCAGGATCCATGAGGCTGCGCCTGCGAAGCCGTATTCTCACCAGATGGTTACTAGAGCCTAATGCCGAATACACGTATAAGTCGTGGTGTTCTACCATCGTTTGAGGGGAACGCCCGATGCGGGTCCTGTTGGTTGAGGATGACGCCACCGTCGCGAGTGGCATGTCACTGATGATGCGTTCTGCCGGGTTCGCCATCGATCAGGCGGAGACCGGAGAGGAAGGCATCGAGTTGACGAAGCACTATGATTACGACGTCGTCATCCTGGATTTGATGTTGCCCGATATCGAAGGGTACGAAGTCGTCCGGCGTATGCGTGCGGCAAGGATCGACACGCCCGTGGTCATCCTCTCGGGGCTGTCGCGGCCGCAGGCCAAGGTCAAGGGTCTCAGCGCAGGAGCCGATGACTTCATTACTAAGCCGTTCGACCGCTCGGAACTGCTTGCCAGAATGCAAGCGGTGGTCCGCAGAAGCCGCGGACTGAGCCAATCCAAGGTGCGGGTCGGCGACCTTGAGCTCAACCTTGACAGCAAGGAGGTCTCCATCGCCGGGAAGCCGGTGCACCTGACCGGCAAGGAATATGCAATCCTGGAAGTGCTTGCTCTGAGAAAAGGCTTCGTTCTCACCAAAGAGGCTTTCCTCAATCATCTGTACGGCGGCATGGACGAGCCAGAGATAAAAATCATCGATGTGTTCATCTGCAAACTCCGCAAGAAACTCGCGCGCGCCGGCTTGGGCAGCCTGATCGAAACGGTGTGGGGGCGTGGCTATCTGATTCGCGACGGTGGTCACGCCGCCACGATGGTCACGGAACCCGAGCCGGTCTCGCAAAATCGCCAATTTGGCGCGGACGCCGTCGAAATGGCTGCGCTGTGACACTCTCCGAGCGCAAGGCTCGCACCCCCGAGGCATTAACCGGCCGTTAACGCTGCAGTGGTAACGCTTCGGTAAGCCGAAGGGCGCTGGACCTTGGCAGCTGCGCCCTGGCTTGCCGGGGACGGAATGACAGGTGTCTCTCAGCGGTGGCCGGCCGGACTGAAATCCTCTATCGGGTTCGTGCTGCCGCGCCTTCTGCTGGCACTCGTGCTCGCTGCGGGCTGGGTCGCACTCGAGGTTCATGCGGTTCGGATGGAGACCGCTCAGCGGGTCGCTGGTGCGGCCGTTACCGTACGATCGCAACTGGACGAGCTTCTCGAGCGGGTTTCCGCCGCAGCGCGGCGTCTGCCGGTGGCCGATGCGTCGAGCGGGAACGGTCGTGTCGCGCTTGCGGCGCGGATGTTGGGCCTGGAGCGCGGCTTGGCACCCGCCCGAAGTCTCTTCCTCTACCAGGCGGACGGTCAGTTTGTGGCGGCAACGTTGCCGCTGCTTCCTGGCGGGCGCGACGTTTCCCACGAGCCCTGGTTCAGGGCCATCGCCACAAATCCCGAACCGGGCGCCCTGACGCTGATCGCCGGCGTTCGCGCACCGCTCGACGACGATCAGGGTGTCATCATCGCGCGGACGCTCGCCAGCTCATCAGGGGCATTCTCTGCAGTGATGGGGACGTTTGTTGGCTGGGCGGCGCTGCGCACCCTGCTCAGCCCCACTTCTCTGCCGCCCGGCACCGAAGTCGGAGTCGTTCACGGACCCCGCGGTGCGCCGGTACTCAGCTTCTCTGTTGGTGCGAAGAAGACACACACTTGGCTCGATTCTGTGCTTGCCCTGACCGGCGGAGCGCCGACCGTCTCGGCGGTGGCCGAGCTACCGGGCGGGTTTGTCTGGCGCGCGGAAGTTGGCGCGCTGGCCGGGATGAGCACTGCCGAAGAGCGCGTCATACGGTGGAGTGCGCCGGCCGTTGCCGCGGCGCTGCTCGCACTGTTCATGGCGTGTTCTGCTCTCCGCTCGAAGCCGCGCGTCGCGATGCAGGAAAGCGGCCGTTCAGAGCCGGTGCTCGAGCCCGACTGGCTGTGGGAGCTCGACGTCGAGGGGCGTCTGGTTGGCGTGGGCGGAAATGCGCCGCGCCGGCTGATCGCCGCCGTCGGCGTGAATTTCCTTGAGCTGGTGGCTCAGGACCCGCGGTCGAGCGGCCTGCGCGATGCCATCGCGCATCACGCCGCGGTGCGCAATCTCGAGCTCGTTCTCGCGCTGCCGGGCATTCCCGCCGGCGGTGAGCGTTGCGTTCTCCTGAACGGACGCGCGGTCAAAAACACCGGCGGATTCTGGGGCACCGCCGCTGACGTCCGCGCGGTGTCCGGCTAGAGCAATATCACCCTGACTGGAATCGCAGATGCCAGTCAGGGTGATGAAATTGCTCGAGAAAACAAACATAGAGCGGGTTCAGTGAACCTGAACACACTCCAGGAGTGGGGCGCGGCCCGTGAGACGCCGGAAGCGTCGGAGATGGCTCACTACGCTACGTTGCGAAAGGTGATCCCATAAAAAGCGAGATAGCCTGCCTGAAGCGCCGCTGCGAGCAAAAGCGGCAACGCTAGGAAATCCGCGTCCAGCAGCACGCCGCCGATGATCGGGCCGAAGCTGCGGGGAATTTGCATCGACGCGGAGTTGAGGCTGGCCGCAAGGCCGCGCCGGCCTGGACCGACCAGTGCGAGCCCGACCGCTTGGCGTGCGCCGGAAGTGCCGCGGTTGCAGGCGCCTCGCAACACGTAGCAAACCGCGGCCAACGGGTAGGTCGGCGCGAAGGGTAGCAGGACCAGCAGAACGAGTGCGACGAATCGCATCGCGACGACCGCGCGTACTGTGCCAAGTCGGCGCGTGAGCCAGCCAGTGCCGAGCGCGCTGAACGCACCGAGGAGAAATCCTGCCGCCATCACCGGCCCGATCCCGCCCGGACCCTGGCCGAAGCTGAGCTGGAACCAGAGCGCCATGAACGGGCCGATGATGCCAATGGCGAGGCCATTCAGGCTGTTGATCCCCACCAGGCGCAACAGCAGCCCGCGCTCGCTCCGTGGCTCCGGCCGCGCGGCCCGGGCATGCTCGTCGGGCTTGGCGGCAAGCGGGCCGCGATGGTCGGCGATCCCGGGCAACAGCGCGAGCGGGATCAACGCGCCGGCGAGAACGAGGAGAAAAAGCGGGCGGTAGGCAAGTGCGCCAGGAAGCCAGCCCTGCCAGAGGGCAGGCAAGCTCGCCAGCGCCGCGCCGCCAGCCATCCCGACCAGCCCGATCGCGGAATTGAGGCTGTAGACCCAGCCGAAGTCGGATTGTGGGAGATCCGCCGAAAGCCAAGCCTGTTCGACTGGTCCGAATGGCCCCGCCGCACCATTCGCACCGCGCCCGAAAGTGCCGAGAATCGCGGCCGGCACCAGCCATTCTGGCTGCCCGCTGTAGAGCGCCGCCAGGGCGGCCAGCACCTGTACCAGGCTGTAGCCGATCAGGAACGGCTTGCGGCCGGCACGATCCGAGACCGGGCCCCAGAGCAGCGTCAACAAAGCGCCAACCAAGAGGCCGGTCATGTAGACCAGCCCCATGTCGAAGGCGCTCCAGCCGAGCGCGTGCAGGTAGAGCGAGAAATCGACCACCAGCGCGCCCTGCCCGACGCTGCGCGCCGCGCGGCAGGCAATCAGGCGCCTGGCATTCGGCGAGAGCCGACCCAAAGCCCAGGCGGCCTTGCCAGGCGGGGTCCGGTTTTCCTGCCCCATCGGCGGGACCGCCTTGCCACCCTCCAGCATTCGAGCCATGCCTCTGAAATAGAAGGCTCGCCGGAGCCCGGGAATGCCCCGCATCCGGCCCCAGCCGCGGACTCGGTTGCCGGCGCCGATCCGGCGCACATATCCGTGCGCAGGGATGCCCGACAATGGCCGCGCCAGCGCCATCTGAGCGCCCAGGTCCGGGAGTGCAATCGCCCGGCATCGATTGATGGCAGCTTGGCATGCGGCTGCCGCACGTGAATGAGAGGGTGAGGAACCATGATCCGCAAGTTCATCATTATTCCAGTGCTGCTCGGCGGCCTGATGCTCGGCCTTGCCGGCTGCGGCTACAGTCCCGGCACACGCGCGGTGACTGGCGGGCTGATCGGCGC
>JBOHMN010000521.1:0-8341 GCA_050730175.1 Acetobacteraceae bacterium
GCTGGGCAAGAAGCTCAAGGAAATCGGAGACTTCGGTGTACGGTCGTTGATGCAATGAACGCAGCCAGACGGCCAATCCGTGGAGTCGCCGTTTCAAGAACCTCTTTCAGAACGGATCTCAAAGGGCGAGAGGGATCTGGGCTGCATCCTGGTGTACGATTTTGAACAACTCGTGCGCCAAGCCCTGCGAGAGCGCGCTCGGATCGGGAGGAACTCCCAAACCGGAAGTCCCAGGAGGAGGTCGATGAAGGCGCATGTCGTCGGTGGCGGGTTTGGCGGACTGGCAGCGGCAGCGTACCTCATCCGCAACGCGGGAGTGCCCGGCCAGGACATCACGATCTACGAGGCGGGTCGGCGGATGGGGGGCGGGTTCTTCCTGGGCGGCAGCGCGGAGAGCGGCTACAACCTGCCCGGCTCGGTCTTTGACAGGGAATTCCGCTGCGCATACGAGCTGCTTCAGGCAATTCCCTCGCTCAGCGACCGGGCTGTTTCCGTCAAAGACGAATTCTTCGCATTCAATGCGCGCCACCTGTTCCATGACCGGGCGCATATCATCGATCGCAACGGCCGCGTCAGGCACAGCCGACATTTCGGCCTCAGTCTGGGCGACGGTTTCGACCTCACGCGGCTCGTGCTGACGCCCGAGGCGCGGCTGGACCGGCGGCGCATCGAGGAGTTCTTCTCCCCGCACTTCTTCTCGACCGAATTCTGGTTGCTCTGGTCGACAATCATGGGGTCCCTGCCGCAGCACAGTGCGACGGAGTTTCGGCGCTACATGAACCGCGCCCTGGCTTTGTTCCCAGATCTCTCGGACATGACTCACGTCCTGCGCACGCCCTTCAACCAGTACCAGGCATTCATCGAACCCTTGGTCGCCTGGCTGCGCACGCACGGCGTGAATTTACTGACCAGCGCCTTGGTCCACGATATCGGCTTTGCGCCGTCGCCTGACCGCATCACCGTCAACCGGCTCGACTACGAGCAGGACGGTGCGGCGACCCCGGTCGCGGTTGCGCCAGACGATATCGTGCTGGTGACCCTCGGGTCGCAGGCCGAGAACATCTCGGCGGGGTCGATGACGGAGGCGCCATCGCCGCGGCACGATGGGCGTTCCTCGGCGTTGTGGAAGCGCCTGGCGCAGGGGCACAGGGGTTTCGGCAATCCCGACGTGTTCTTCGGGCCGGTCCAGGTGCCCACCTCGCGGTGGGTGACCTTCACGGTGACGACGACGGGGACCGAATTCATCGAACAACTGTCCGTGCTGACCGGGAGTCAGCCAGGAATCGGTGGGCTCGTGACGTTGAAAGACTCGGGCTGGTTGCTGTCGCTGACGATCTTCCACCAGCCGGAAGTGATCGGCCAGCCGCCGGATACGCATGTCTGGTGGGGCTATGGATTGTATCCTGAACGAAACGGCGATATCGTGCAGAAGCGGATGGATGCATGCACGGGTGCGGAGATCCTGGAGGAAGTGCTGCGGCAACTGCGGTTCGACCGGCAATTGGAGCGGATCATGACTTCATCGATCTGCATCCCCTGCGACATGCCCTATGTGAACAACATCTGGATGCCGCGCAGCCGCACCGACAGGCCTCCCGTGGTTCCCGTGGAGGCGACGAATCTCGGATTTATCGGTCAGTACGTGGAGGTTCCGCGGGACACTGCGTTCACGATCGAATACTCTGCCCGCACGGCGTGGGAAGCAATTCATCGGTTGCTCAAGCGCGGCCCCGCGCCACCGCCCGTCTATCAGGGCCAGTACGATCCGAAAGCGCTGTTCGGCGCGCTGAAGGTGTTTCTCTGTCAGTGACTGGTTCAGGCTGTTTCGCGGCGGTCTGAGCCGCTCGCGGCATCGGAGGAGCAAACCGCTATGAGGCTTGTTCGCCGGCTTCTCATCTACGTTCCCGTGGCCCTCGCCGGCTTCTACCTGCTTGCCGTCGTCCTCTACGCCATTCCGGTGCTCAGCGGTGTGCTCGACGATGCGATGGAGGTCAGGTTCGACCGTCCTGACCCGTCGATTGTGGCGGACTATCGTAACGGCCTGACGCCTGGGCAGAGGGAAACCTTCTACCATCTCTCACAAGGCTCGGAAATTCTTCCCTGGACTTTGTTGACGGCGGTCGAAGTGGCCGACCCCCACTCCACCAAGCCTTTCGTCGAGGACCTTGCGCGATACGGCCTGTTGCCGGATCCGGCACGCCAAGACGGGTTGCCCGTGGGCCTGACGGCTTCGACCAACTCTTTCACGTTCGGCATGAAATTCGTCGGGGTCACCTGCGCGGCCTGCCATGTGAGCGAGCTGCGCCACGACGGCAAGGCCGTGCGGATCGACGGCGCTCCCAACATGTTCAATATGCAGCTCTTCTATTCGCAGGCGGTCGATGCGCTCATTGCCGCGACGAGCGATCGTGGCAAGCTGTGGCGGGCGCTCAAGCGCCTGGGGCGGCAGGATTACGGGCGCTACGGGGTTGCCGCGCCGTTCGTCCGCCCGGCGACTGTGGTCTATTACGGCGCGAACATTCTGCTGCACCGCGACAGGCTCGACGCGCGCCTTGAACTGCTCGACGTCATTCACGCCGCCAAGGAGCAGCGGGATCCCACGCATCCGACGTCCGGCTTCGGTCGCCTGGACGCGTTCGACGGCACCCGCAACTTCCTGTTCACCCGCCTGCGCAAGGCCGACGTGCGGGGAGGCTTCGAGGTCAACAAGGCGAACATGGTAAAGCTCGACGCGGCGGTGAAGTTCCCACCGCTTTGGTCGCGCAAAGCCCGGGCGCCGGAGCCGCTCGCGGCCTACCGCGGCCAACCCCAGCGTTTCCCGCCCGTCTGGGGCTTCAAGGATTACGACTGGGTCGAATGGACCATCGACACGAATACGGTGATGGAGCGCAATGTCACCGAGACCCTCGGTGCGGGGGCCACCGTGATACTCGATCCAAGGAGGACAGCTTCACTCTTCGAGAGCTCCATCCCGCTGAGGAACTTGCACGCGCTCGAGTGGCTGGCCTACTACATCGATCCGCCGCGATGGCCGACGGCGATTTTCGGCGAGATCAAGCCCGATCTGGCGGCGGCGGGCGAACGCATCTTCCGGAGCCGGTGTGCCGGGTGCCACGAGTATGGCGATGATCGACGCACCCCAACCGGCCTCATCAGGCTGCGCGGCATGCGTCCGGAAGACGTTGGGACAGACCCCACGGTGGCGCTCAGGATCTCCTGTCCGGTCCCTGACACCGGCACACTCGTGATCCCGCCCAGGTCCTACACCGCCGAGGACGCGGACCTCCTGAAGGACTGTGCTGGCGTCAAAGCCGGCACGGCATTCGTCGGCAATTCTTTCGCCAGGACCGTTCAAGCCGCGGTGGACAGCATCAAGCAAAAGGCCTACGCGGCGGCCGGAATTGACGCGGCGCAGCAGCGGGTGATGGAGGATCTCGATCAGCGCGGGCGCGTCGCCTGGCGCGACACACTGCTCGATACCAAGCCGCCCTACGGTCCCTATGCCGCGAGGCCGCTCTACGGGATCTGGGCCGCAGCACCCTACCTGCACAACGGATCGGTCCCGACATTGTACGACCTGCTGCTTCCGCCGGCGCAGCGACCTAAGAAGTTTGCGCTCGGTGGGCGTGAGTATGACCCGGTGAAGCTTGGATTCGTTGTGACCACGGCTTGTGGTCAGCAGGATTGTCTCGTCGATACCACGCGGACCGGCGACGGCAACGGTGGGCACCTCTGGGGCACGGACCTGTCCGAACCCGACCGCATGGCCCTTCTCGAATATCTCAAGACGTACTGACGCCGGGAGACAGAAGCATCGCAAGTGTGGGGGTGGGTCATGCTGCGGTGGCCTGAATCGCGCCTATGTTGTCATTGGCGAGGCTGAGATTCCGGCGCTCGAATTCCGGCTGGAGGGCTCCGTCAGGCACGCGCGTTCGGGTCTGCAGCAAAAGACGGGTGCCGCCGGCGTCACGTCCGGCGCGGGCGCTGCCAACTGCCACGGACCATAGCGTCCGGCGCGGACGCAAGAGTGGAGCAGGTGAACGCCCTCCCGTTCCATTGCGACGTGAATGACGCCGTGGAGCTCGTGCGACGTGAAAGGTCCGGGCGCCAGCACGCGCCGCGGATCATCGGGCTGATCACCTTCAGCCAGACTTCGATCTGCAAAATCGCGGCGTCGGCACAGACCTCAGGTCTCGCCCTGCGGCTTGGGGCCGCGCTCGCGATCTTCACCGATCGGGGCTATCGGAGGCATGGAAGTCATTGGAATCTCCAGCCTGGATCCCTGAAGGTCTTCACTACAGCACCGCGGTAACTTGGGTGGCTGCGGCTTCGCTGAGAGCTTGGCTGAGTGCCGCGTCAAGCACGGCCGCAGTGCCTCGAGCAGGAGCATCGTCTCAGCCTGGAGGGTTGTGATGCGCTCCTCTGCGGGCTGGCGGCGAATGCGGGCCCCGAGTGCGTGACCGGTTTTGCCCCAACGAGGCGATCGGCGGCTTTGCCCCGGGGGCGAGAAGATCATTGTCCTGGCAGCCTGTCGGACTGGAGAAGCCAACGAACGTATGGTTCAAAAACCGACCCACTTGTTCGTCTTTTCCTGCGTCGAGAACGTGGATGGCGAAATGAGTCGTCGCTTTATTCCCCTTGCGTGCCTAAGTCCGAAAGGCTGCTAGTAGAGTGTTTCCATGGTTCGAATCGTATGGACTGACGGGATTGACTGCAGGTGCGGACAAAAGACTGGATCGCCACGTCACGTTGCGCGCCGGGCACGCGCGGTGCGCCTTGCGATGACGCCGCCAGGATTGACGCTCAAGGCAGGGGCGTGGCGGCTGCATGAACTGATCGGCTTCATGGAATCGATGCACTAGTCAAGGAACAAAATGGCCGCATAGTCCATAGCGCCGTGCAGCACGTGAAGGGTAACACTTCGTTCGGCCCCGATTTGATAAAAGATCAGGTAATTTCCGTAGACGCGCCGCCGGATTCCGTGATGCTCATACCGCGGCACAAGAGGGAACGCGCGCGACATATCGGCCAGCCCCTCGCATTGTTGCCGCAGCTCTCGGACGAACGCCGCGGCACGACCGGGGCTGCTCTTGGCAATCTGATCAGCGATGGACTCGAGGTCTGATTCGGCTTCGCGAGAAACAAAAACGATCATTCTCTCCGCGGGGGCGTTGTCGCATACTTGGCCGCAAGCCGGTCGAAGACTTTGGCCGCCGGCTTGATGCGCCCAGCCGCGGCGTCAGCCACGCCGCGTGCAATGGCCGCGTCGAGAGCAGCAAGCTTCATTTCACGCTCCTGGATAAGGCGGACTCCTTCCCGCAATACTTCGCTTTTCGAGTTGTAGCGGCCGGACTCGACGAGCTTCGTGACGAACGCGTCAAGCTGCGGCCCGAGTTCGGCGCTGATCGGCATTGAAGCCTCCTTTGCTGGCAAGTGCCGCGTGGGCCAATAATAGTTATTGGCAGTTCGTCGGTAAAGCCCTACGGGCGGGGAGTACGGGATTACGCCCTCTGCCTCTGCCTCTGTCCCGCAGGGGCTCAAAGAGAGTCCCGCCACCAGGTTTGTTTGGCCGCGGCGCGCTTTCGTTGCAGAGCGGTCAGAGCTCTGCGGCGGTCACGGTCTTTGCTCGCCGGCGACCGGGCTCGTCGCTCGGCAACCCAATCTGTGAACGGCGCCCCAATATGACCCTGCCGAGCTCATCCGGAGCAAGGGCTTGTCGCGCCGAATGACAGCATGCCATCGAGCGCACGGGTTCAGGTTCGCTCCCGGAGGCGAGCATCCCTGGGATGCTCAGGTTTTACTCTACTCGAAAATCGTGACGACTTTCGCCAGCACTTCATCCATGACGACTGGCGGCAGGGTATCGACCTTCCCGCCCATGCGTGCGTTGAGATCGAGCACGCGCGGCTGGTCGCAGCGGACAACCCCAGTCGTTTCGATACCGGAGATCGGTACCGCGAATCCAATGCGCCGTGCGAACTCCCCACCGGTCGTGATCGGCAGGATTACCGGGAGCTTGGTCGCGTCGTTGAACTCGGCCGGCGATACGATCAGTACGGGGCGAAACCCGCGCCGCTCATCGCGTTGCGTTGGATCGAGGGAAACGAGGTAAATATTGCCTCGCTTCATAGCGGCTCGCGGCCGGCCGTCGGGGCGTCGACCCATTCGCGCTCCTCCGCCGGTTGCGGCTTGGAATAGTCCGACGCCGTCAGCAGTTCGGCGAGGGTATAACGCGGCCGAGGATGCGGCTCGACGACCAGGCGGCCGTGACCGACGGCCAAGCGGACCTTGGCGCCGGCGGAGAGATGCAGGAGATCCGGGAGCGCCGGCGGCACCTCCAGCATGCCTGAGCCGCCAACCTTGCGCAGATTGGTGGTGTGCACGGGCCACCTCACCAAGTTATTCTAACATATGATTTTTGGCCAACCGCCTCGCAAGCTTTGGAGGGCATCATCAGCCCCCGCGCCGCAGTGCTTTCAGTCTTGAATACAGATTCTCGATGGTTACGGGCTGGACAGAACCGGCCGCGCCGAACGGCGCAGGACGAGCCATCGGGACGCGAAGCCGCTTGAGCACAGGCGTGCGTGCAGAACGAGAACGCGGATCCTGGAGGGGTGAAATCAGAGGGCGCGTGAGCGGTAGTGCGGCTTCGGATCGGCGGCAGCGAGGGTGTGCCAGTTGTCGAGGATCAGGCGGAGCTTCTCGAAAACCGTGCGGACGTCGGCGAATTCGCGGGCCAGGCGCTCGGCCGGGCTGAGGCCGCGGTGCGACGGCTCGCCGGCAATCAATCGGGCACCGCAAGCGACGCGCAGCACGCCCATGGAGCCGGGCAGCCCATCCCATTGCGGCAGCGTGACGGGCTGGCCGATGTGGCAGATGCGCGCCGCGAGTGCCAGCGGCGCGGCCGGCAGGGCGTTGGAAAGATCGGCGTTCAACCAGCGATAGACCGCGCGCGCCTCGTCCGGGGCGAGCCAGCGCTGCGCGAAGGGGGCGCGGACGGCGAAGGGGAAGACGCTCGGCAGCCGCTCCCAGGACTGTTCATCGGGGCCGCGCTCCGGCAGCTCGGTTTCGAGCAGGCGGATCGCCGGGTCCGCCGCCACGGCGGCGCGCACGGTCTTGCCGAAGCCCGCGATGATCGCGGCGCACCGCTGCTCGGAGATGCGGAGCAGGGCGCCGAGTTCGGCAAGAGCGGCGATCCAGCGCAGGCCGAGTCCGTAATTGCCGAAAGCCGGCAGACACGCGGCGGCGGGACAATCGGCGGGAAATTCCTCGCGGCCGAAATAGGCGTCGAGCCCTTCCGGGAGGCGGCCTTGCTGGAGGCGCGCGGCGATCGCAGCAGGCAGCAGCAGCGCGCCCGAGAAAGGCGGGCCGGTGAGGAATTTCGAACCGGTGATCAGAACGATCGCCTCGAGGTCGAGGTAGGAGCGGATGGAGGCGCGCGAGAGCCGGAGCTGGCAGGCATCGACGATGATGTCGAACGCCGAGCCGAAGCGGGCGCGGAGGCTGCGGAGCAGCGCGGGGCGCGGCGCGAGCAGGCCGGTCTTCGAGAGATCGAGTGCGTGGAGGGCAACACGCTGGCCGGCGGCGATGCCGGCGGCCACTTCCTGCTCGATCTCGCGCTCGATCGCGGCGAGCGGGCGGACGGCACCGGCTGCGTCGCGCAGACGGATCGCGGCGAGCGCCGTGTCGGCGCGGAAGCCGGCTACCGGAGCCTCGCGCGCGACGGCCCGGCCGCGCGCGGTCGCGATCGCGAAATGCCGCCCCCGCGCGGCCATGGGGACGCCCGAGCCGGTCTCCTCCGGGGCGATCAGGATGCTGCGGACCGGGCGGGCTGGAGCCGCGGCATGGGCAAGGGCGAGCGCCAGCAACTCGGTGTCAGTGCCCGAGGCAGCCAGCACCACGGCACCCGCGAGCGGCACGGCGTAAATCCGCATCAGGCGGGTGCGGACAGCGGAGAGGAGGGCGGCAATCGGACGGCGATCGCCGCGCCGAAGCATGGCCGTGGTGGTGGCACGGCGCGCTGCGTCGGCCGCTGCATAACCGCGCTCGGAGATCGAGGAAGCGGTGGTGGAGGCATAGGTGATCGCCCAGGGTCGCGGGCGATGGCTCGCGCCGTAGCCGTTGAGGCGCGTCTGCGGGTCGAGCTGAAGGCGGAGGTCGCCGCCGGTTTCCATGATGGCCTCGGCCGGGGCGAGAAGCGGCCAAAGAGCGTGGATCACTTCGAGATCGGCGGGTGCGATCGGCTCGCCGCGGCCAAGCTCCGCCCAGACCGCCCGCAGTGCAGCGGGCTCCGGCGGCAGGGGGGCAGCCATTGGTGCGAACCAGCCGGGCAGGACGGCGC
>JBOHMN010000522.1:0-6003 GCA_050730175.1 Acetobacteraceae bacterium
CGCCGATTGTGCAGGCATGCCGGGGTGTCGCGCGGACGACCGCGTTCTCCATGATGATGGCGTTGCGGCCGACGATGATCCGCCCGCCGCCTTCGCCGATCAGGCGGGCGCCCCAGAGCACGCGGCACTCCGCGCCGATGGTGACATCGCCTACGATCGTCGCGTCCGGCGCGACCCAGGCGGCCGGATCGACGCGCGGGGCGATGCCGGCGTGCGGGATCAGCATGGCGGGAGATCGAGGCTCGACTCGAGGGCGGCGTTCAACTCGGCTCCGAACAGAACGACGTAGGCGCTGACATAGAACCACATCATGACGCCGACCACGGCGGCAAGCGGCCCGTACGTGACATCATACCGGGCGACCCGCGTCACGTAGACCGAGAAGAGCGTGGAGGCGGCGACCCAGAGAATGGTCGCGGCGACGGCTCCCGGCAGGACGACGTGCTCAGCACCGGGCGCGCGCGAGGGGCCGTAGCGATAGAGCAGCGCGAGCGTGCCAAGGACGAAGGCGAGGAGTGCGGTGACGCCGGCCAGCTTGAGAAGAGCGCCCTGGTAAGCGCTCAGGCCGAGGAAGCCGATCGCTTCCGGCAGGCCGACCAGGATGGCAAGCCCGAGCACGGCGGCGAGAATGCCGGACAAGGTCATGCCGAGACCGACGAACTGGAAGCCCAGGATGCCGCGGCGCTCCGTCTCGCGGTAGGCGAGGTTGAGGGCGGAGAGGAGGGACTTGGTGCCGGTGGAGGCACTCCAGTAGGCGACGGCGATGCTGAGGATGAGCCCGAGCCTGAGCGTTGCGCCCTCGCGGGCGACCAGGGCATGCACCCTTGCTGCGATCATGTTGTACGCCGGGGGCGGCAGCAGGGTTTGCAGGTTCCTGAGCTGCGGCTCGACGGTCGTCGGATCGAAGGCGAGCCCGTAGATGAAGACGAGCATCGTGATCGCCGGGAACAGGGCGAGCGTCGCATAGAAGGCGCAGCCGGCGGCCGAGAGCGAGACCCGGTCGGAAAGCATCGCGCGTACGCTCCGGACCAGCACGAAGCGGAGCCGCCGGCGGCGGGGCCGGCCGGGCCGGGCTGTCGCTGGTGCTGTTTTTCCCCGCGGTTGAACGAGATCCTGCCGGAGCGGCATCGGCTTCACTTGGCGTGATCGCGGGTAATCTGCAACCGGGCAGTTTTTCCTTGCAACCGCGGCGAACGGGCCCTATTTGCGGCACTTACGCAGCAACGCACGTGCCTCTGGCCCTCGCGGTTACGCAACGACGTCAAGCGTTCTGGCAACTTCTTTTCGTCGCTGGTTCGTTCGACCGTTTCGTCAACTCCGCTCGCCGCCGTGATCTGGCGGGCGTTCATCGAGGGAGCCCTCGCGTGGGGCTTGGCAGGGAGGCCGGTGCGATGACGCCGAAGATCGCCTGTTTTCTGATTGAGCAACAGCCTCCGGCACCATGCCTGGTGTTCGATCTGGATCGGCTGGAGGCGAATTTCCACACTCTCAAAAGCGCGCTGCCACTGGCGGAAATTTATTACGCCGTCAAGGCCAACCCGGCGCCTTCGGTGCTCGAGCGGCTGGTCTCGCTCGGTTCTTCGTTCGATGCGGCGAGCTTCGAAGAGATCGAGGTTTGCCTTGCCGCCGGCGCTCAGCCTGCCGCGATCAGCTACGGCAACACCGTGAAGAAGGCCTGCGCCATCCGTGCCGCGCGTGCGGCGGGCGTCGATCTCTTCGCCTTCGACAGCGCCGAGGAGCTTGAGAAGCTCGCCAAGAACGCGCCTGGTGCGCGCGTTTATTGCCGCGTCGGCGTCGAGAACACGGGCGCAGACTGGCCGCTTGCCGGGAAATTCGGCGCGGATCTCGAGCTCGCGCGCGAACTGATGCTGAGCGCGGGTTCGCTCGGGCTCGATCCGTGCGGCCTTTCCTTCCATGTCGGCAGCCAGCAGACCCGGACCGCCTCGTACGAGGCGGCGATCGGGCGCGTTGCGATGCTGTTCACCGATCTGATGGAGGCCGGGCTCGATCTCCGCTTGTTCAATCTCGGCGGCGGTTTTCCCGTACGCTACCGCGACGCGGTGCCCGAGATCGACGCCTTCGCCGCGGCGATCATGCGGGCGATGACCCGGCACTTCGGCAATGCTTTGCCGGGGATGCTGGTCGAGCCGGGGCGGTGCCTGGCGGCGGATGCTGGCGTCGTCGTCTCGGAGGTGGTGCTGGTCAGCCGGCGCGTTCGGGACGACCCGCTGCGTTGGGTCTATCTTGACATCGGGCGGTTCGGCGGGCTGGCGGAGACCGAGAACGAGGCAATCCGCTATCGCATTTCGACCGCGCACGACGGTTTACCGGATGGCCCGGTGGTGATCGCCGGGCCGACCTGCGACGGGGCCGACGTGCTCTATCAGCGCACGCCGTATCGGCTGCCGCTGGCGCTGGCCGCCGGTGATCGCGTGCTGCTGCATGCGGCCGGGGCGTATGTCAGCACTTATGCGAGCCGCTGCTTCAACGGTTTCGCGCCGCTCGCCGAACATTATCTCTGAGCCGCCGTTCCCTGGCTCTGCGAGCACGACCGGATGCGCTTCACGATCGACCGGATCGATCATCTCGTTATCACCTGCACCGATCTCGAGCGCTCGGCATCTTGGTATCAGCGGGTGCTCGGGATGGAGCGCGAGACCTTCGGGCCAAACCGCCGGACGGCGCTCAGGTTCGGCAGCCAGAAGCTCAACCTCCACCAGGCAGGAGCAGAGTTTCTGCCCAATGCCTCCCGGGCGCAGCCGGGCAGCACCGATCTCTGTTTCATCACTGCGATCGCGGCAACGGACGTGGTGCGGCATCTCGGCACGTGCGGTGTCCAGATTGAGGCCGGGCCGGTTGCTCAGACCGGTGCGTTAGGTCCGATGACTTCGGTCTATTGCCGCGATCCCGATGGCAACCTCGTCGAGATTGCGACCTACCTGCCCGAGTGATCGGCTTGAGTGACCGGATGGAGAGCGGGGGGACGCGGCGGCTGGGGTTGGTTGCCTTTGTCGGCTTCCTCAGCCTCATTCCCGTTGCCAACTGGATGGTGCTGCATGTCGGCACCGTTTGCCCGCCGGGGGAGCCATGCGTGCTGCCGGTTGCGCCGGGGCTCTTGGCGCCGTCGGGGGTGCTGACGGTGGGGGTCGCGCTGGTGCTCCGGGATGTCGTGCAGCGCTGCCTTGGCCCGTGGCCGAGTCTGGTCGCGATTGCGCTCGGCTCGGCTCTCTCGGCGGCGCTGGCTCCGCCGGCGCTGGTGGCGGCCTCGGCCGCGGCTTTCTTTCTGAGCGAGCTGGTCGACTTCGCGGTTTACTCACCGTTGCAGCGGCGCCGTCTGATGCTCGCAGTGCTGCTTTCTGCGGTTCTTGGGTTGACCGTCGATTCTTTCGTTTTTCTCTGGCTCGCATTCGGCAGCCTGACTTTCCTGCCGGGCCAGATCGTCGGCAAAGCCTGGGCCGTCTTGTTCAGCGTTCCTTGCATCCGGCTGCTGCGTCGGCTGGTGCCGACGCCGGTGTGAGCGGTTCACTGTGCAACTGGCGGATTTCTCGTTCGAGCTGCCGCAGGAACTGATCGCACAAGCGCCGGTTGAGCCGCGCGACGCGGCGCGGCTCTTGGTGATCAGACCGGAGGGGCTTGTCGACTCGGCTGTTCGCCGATTGCCGGAGCTGCTCTCGGCAGGCGATATCCTGGTTGCCAACGACACGCGCGTCATTCCCGCGGAGCTTGAAGGGCGGCGGGGGCAGGCGCGGGTTGGCATCACGCTCGATCAGCCCATGCCCGATGGTACGTGGTCAGCACTGGCGCGCAATGCGCGGCGTCTGCATGCGGGGGATCTGATCGAATTCGCGCGCGGGCTGACGGCGACGGTCGTTTTTCGTGCCGCGGATGGCAGCGTGGTGCTGCGTTTTGCGGGGCCGGAGCCGACCAGCGCGGCACGGCTCAAGCTGCCGCCCTACATCAGCCGCCCGCACGGCCCGACCGCGGCGGATGCGGTGAATTACCAGACGATTTTTGCGGCCCGGCCCGGGGCGGTGGCAGCGCCCACGGCGGGACTGCATTTCACGGCGGAACTCTTGGCGGCGCTGGCGGCGCGCGGGGTTCGCACGGCGCGGATCACGCTGCATGTCGGTGCGGGGACATTCCTGCCGCTCCGCAAAGAAACGCTCGACGACGTGCGATTACACGCCGAACGCGGCCTGATTTCGCCGGAGACGGCGCGGGCTATCAACGAAGCGCGGGCGGCCGGCGGGCGGATTCTCGCCGTGGGAACCACCACTTTGCGGCTTCTGGAATCCGCCGCGGCGGCCTCCGGAGAGGTCACGCCGTTTGCGGGCGAGACGAATCTCTTTCTGCGGCCGGGGCATCGCTTTCGGACCGCTGAGCTGCTGCTCACCAACTTCCACCTGCCGCGCTCGAGCCTGTTCGTGCTGGTCGCGGCGTTTGCCGGGCGCGAGCGGATGCTCACCGCGTATCGCCACGCGATCGCCGCCCGCTATCGCTTCTACTCCTATGGTGATGCCTGCCTGATCGCGCGGGGTCGGGAAGGCTGACCAGTGCAGCGAAGAGAGGGTTCGCGTCAGCTGCGGGTGGGCGTCGGATCGATTGCGTTGGCGCAAGCATCGGTCGGCGCCGCGGCAACCTGCCCGGCTACGGGGACCATCTTCAGCCCTGCCGACGTGACGCGGCAGGGCGCTGCGACGACGCCGCAACCGGCGAGGGCCGCGAGCGCCAAAACGGCGGCAAGACCGAGGAACGCTCTCGAACTGTTTCTCATGCCGCCGGGATCCGGCGGGGAATGCGGCACGAGGATGGCCCACGAGGGGAAAAGACGTGACAAGGGGAAGGGCCGCGGGCTCGCATGATTCATCGCCCGCGGATGGCCCGCGCCCGTTCGAGACTTGCCTGCGGCCAGAGCGCTTTGGCATCATAATAGGCTGCGAAGGCCGGGACACCGTCGGGCAGGCGAACCCAGGGCAGCTTCGAGCGGACATAAATGTGCACATCCGGCGGGGCGAGCGCGGGCTCGTCAAGCGTGCCCACCCGCACGAAGCGAAGGGCACTGCGCCCGCCATAACCGCTCCAGAGAGCCGTGCGGCAGACCGGGCAGCGGAAGATCGCGTGCGGCCGGCCGCTCTCCGTCGGCACGGGGATCGCTTCGGGTGTGGCGCCGGATGCGGTAATCCGGTCGGTCTCGATCAGCGCATTGATCACGAAGGCGCTGCCGGTCTGCCGCTGGCAGTCGCGGCAGTGGCAGCAATGGACGAACATCGGCGGCGTTTTCAGCCGGTAACGCACGGCGCCACAGGCGCAGCCGCCCGCCATTTCTTCTGCCATCCGGTTACCCTCCCTTTTGCATCCGGGCGGCATTATGTTGTGCGGTGCCGGTCAGATTCCAGGAGGTAGGTTTCATGCAGGCAATTGTCGATGGCCACGTGATCGCCGAGGGCGAGGACGTGATCGAGTGCGGTGGCTACTATTATTTTGCCCCTGCCGACGTGCAAAAGAGTTGGCTCGAACGCGTCGCGAAGACCGAGGATGATCGCGCCTGCCCGCACGGCGTGCAGTTCTACGACGTGGTCATTGCGGGCGCGCGGCATCCGCGTGCTGCCTGGTCGTACGAGAGCCCGCGCCCCGCAATGCAGCACGTGGGCGGGCGGTTCGGCTTCTGGCAGGACATCGAGGTTCGCTGAGGGTAGAGCGAAGCGGGCGGGAATGACGGCGCTCGGCTGCCTCGTGCCGTTCGGACTGATGATCGCTGGTGCGGTCATCGGCGCACTCGTTGGCGGTGACCACGGCGGGATGGTCGGCCTGATCGCCGGATTTGCCTCCGGCATCGTGATTTCGGTCGGCCTGTTGTGGGGGCTGGCGCGGCTCGAGCGGCGGTAAGAGGCCACCAGTGGTCTGCCTCCAACGCTTGTCGTCCATGAAGCAGGCCCTCGGGTCGGACCACTGGCTCTTTATTTTCACTGGCCTGCTCATCCCCTCACCTTTGCTGCCGCGGGC
>JBOHMN010000523.1:0-12736 GCA_050730175.1 Acetobacteraceae bacterium
GCTCACATTGATGCCGGCGGGGCGGCCCGCCGCGGCCTGCCGTTCCGCTTGCGCTTGCCCCCCGGTGGTGGGGCGGCGCACAAGCACAACGGATGGGTCGGGCGCCCGAGCGATGCTGCCCGGGAAGGACATCAGGATGCCTAGGCGTACACGGATCATTCATCGCGGGGCGATCGGCGTTTTCTGGCTTTGCCTCCTGCTGGTTGGGCTCTCCGCACCGGCGCTTGCGGCCGGCCCGCCCGCGCCGCCCAGTTTCGCTGACCTTGCGGCAACCCTGCTGCCGGCCGTCGTCAACGTTGCAAGCACGGAAGTGCCGGCCGCTTCGCAAGCCCCGCCCGGCGCGATGCCGCAACTGCCGCCCGGATCTCCGTTCCAGAAGTTCTTCCATGACTTCATGAACCACAAGCACGGCGGCGAAGCCGCACCGCCGTCGCCCGAGCGGTTGGAAAGTCTCGGCTCCGGCTTCATCATCGATCCGTCCGGCCTGATCGCTACCAATAACCATGTCATTGCCGGCGCAACCTCGATCACGGTCACCCTGCATGACGGCACGGTCCTGCCTGCTACGCTCGTCGGGCACGACGAGAGGATGGATCTCGCCCTGCTTCGGGTGCACGCTACCGGCCCGCTGCACGCCGTTCAGTTCGGCAATTCAGACACCGCCCGCATTGGCGACTGGGTGCTCGCAATCGGCAATCCGTTTGGTCTCGGCGGCACCGTGACGGCCGGCATCGTCTCCGCGCGCGGGCGCAATCTCAATGAAGGCCCGTACGAGGACGTCAGCCAGACAGATGCGCCGATCAACCGCGGCAATTCCGGCGGGCCTCTGTTCGACATGCAAGGCAAGGTGATCGGCATCAACACCGCGATCTTTTCACCCTCCGGCGGCTCGATCGGCATCGGCTTCGCGATCCCCTCGAACCTTGCCAAGCCGGCGCTCGACCAACTGCTGAAGTACGGCCATCCGCGGCGCGGCTGGCTTGGCGTGCGGATTCAGGAGGTCACCCCGGATATCGCAGCGAGCCTCGGCCTCAAGCCACCCTCCGGGGCCCTGGTTGCCGGTTTGATTGCCGGCGGGCCGGCCACCAAGGCCGAGCTGAAAACTGGCGATGTCATCCTGACCTTCAACGGGCAGGCAGTGAAGGACATGCACGCGTTGCCGTTGATCGTCGCTGAAACCTCGGTCGGCAGCACGGTGCCGGTAGAAGTCTGGCGCAACGGGAAGACGGAAACCTTGCAGGTAACCGTGGGCCACCTCGCGCCCGAGACGGAGGTCGCGACGAAGAAATCCGCGCCTCCCGCCGCTCCGGCCGAAACCGCGATCTCTTCGCTCGGCCTCAGCCTTGCGCCTCTCTCGACCGAGCTGCGCGACAAGTATCACCTCGGCGCCAGTCAGAAGGGCGTCATCGTCACGGCAGTGCGCGCGGGCGGTCCGGCGGCTGAGAAGGGGCTCAAGCCTGGCGATGTCGTGCTGGAAGTGCAGCAGCAGGAAGTCAGCACCCCCGCGGATGTCCTCGATCGGCTCGATGCCGTGCGGCGGGAAGGTCGACCCTCGGTGCTGATGCTCATTCAGCGTGGCAATGAGATGAACTGGGTGCCGCTGCCGCTCGGCGGCTCCGGCAAAACTGCCCCTGGCTGAGCGGCAGGTGACCGATGGCGCCACCGGTCGATCCGGTCGCTTCTGACCGCACCCTGCCGCCGAAGGCGTCCGTAGTCGTTATCGGCGGCGGCATCATCGGCACCGCGACCGCGTTCTTCCTGGCGCGCAAGGGGATTGCCGTTGCGCTCTGCGAAAAGGGCGAAATCGCCGCCGAGCAGTCGAGCCGCAACTGGGGCTGGTGCCGGAAAATGGGTCGCGATCCGCGCGAGATCCCGCTCATCATCGAGGCGTTGCGCCTCTGGCCCGAACTGGACACGCTGACCGGCCGGGAAACCGGCTATCGCCAATGCGGCATCGTCTATCTCTGCAAGACGAAAGCCGAACTGGAAAAGCGTGAGGCCTGGCTCGAGGTTGCCCGGCCTTACCAGATCGGCAGCCGAATGCTCTCGAGCGCCGAGCTCGGCGGCGTGCTGCCCGACCTCAAGGGAAGCTGGGCGGGCGGGCTCTTCACGCCAACCGATGGGCGCGCCGAACCCAGCAAGGCAGCCCCCGCAATCGCCGAAGCGGCGCGCGCGCACGGTGCCGCCGTTCTCACGCGCTGCGCCGTGCGCGGCGTCGAAACGCAGGCAGGACGCATCAGCGGCGTGGTCACCGAAGGCGGCCCGATCGCCTGCACATCGGTGGTGCTGGCGGGCGGCGTCTGGTCGCGGCTCTTCCTCGGCAATCTCGGTCTCCGCTTGCCGCAGCTCAGGGTCGTTTCCGCGGTGATGCGCACCGAGAAGCTCGACGGCGGCCCGGAGGTCTCCGCCGCCGGTGAGGGTTTCGGCTATCGCAAGCGGCTCGACGGCGGTTACACCATCGCCAACTGGAGCAACAACCGTTTCGACATAACACCCGATGCACTCCGCTTCTTCCCCGACTTCCTGCCCGCCCTCAGGCTTGAGTACAGCGCGCTGCGGCTGCGAGTCGGTCCCCGCTTCATCGAGGAATGGAAGACGCCGCGACGCTGGCGGCTCGACCAGCCGACCCCGTTCGAGCGCATTCGCACGCTCGACCCGGAACCAGACCCGGTCATCCTCGATCAGGCGAAGGAAACCGTCGCCGCCGCTTTCCCCGCCTTCCGCAACATGCGCATCGCCGAGCGTTGGGGCGGCGCCATCGACGTCACACCGGACGCCGTGCCGGTGATCTCGCCGATCGAGAAATTGCCTGGCCTTTTTGTTGCAACCGGCTTCTCGGGGCACGGCTTCGGCATCGGTCCCGGGGCCGGGCTGCTGATGGCGAATCTTGTCAGCGGAGAGACCCCGGTGGTCGATCCGACGCCGTTCCGCTTTTCCCGCTTCGCCGATGGCTCTCACCCGAAGCCCTCACCGCTCGTCTGAAGCCCGCACCTGGTGAAGACCGCGAAAAAGGCGGGACGCCGCTAGAGCAATATTGCCCTGACCGGAATCGCCAAATTCCGGTCAGGGCGATGAAATTGCTCGAGAAAACAAACATGGGGCATGTTCAGTCAGCCTGAACATGCGCTCGGGGCGAGTCGTAGGCTGTGTGGCCCCAGCGGATTGGGAGGCGTCATGCGCGTGGTCGTCATGGGCGGCGGCGTAGTCGGCGTTACCACTGCGTACCAGCTTTTGCGTGACGGCCACGAGGTCGTCCTGATCGAACGGCAGCCCGAGGTTGCATCGGAGACGAGCTTCGGCAATGCCGGCATGATCGCGCCCGGGCATTCGTTCGCCTGGTCTTCACCCAGGGCGCCCTTGATACTGCTGAAGTCGCTCGTCCTGCCCAACCAGGCGCTGCGCTTCCGCCCTTCACGGGATCCGCGACTCTGGTCCTGGGCGCTCCTGTTCCTCGCCCAGTGCACCGCCGAGCGCGCAGCACGCAACACGCGCGCCAAGCACCGGATCGCCGCCTATTCGCAATCGGTCCTGCAAGAGACGCTCAAAGCGGAGACCATCCGCTACGACAGAAACACCGCTGGCATCCTCTACTTCTATCGAACCGATCAGTCCCTCGCGCGCGGCATCGCCCACATGCAGATTCTCGCCGCATGTGGCCAGCAGATCTCCGTGCTCGACCGCGCCGGCGTCATCGCGCTCGAACCGGCACTCGCGGCGGGCCCGCCGATCGCCGGCGGCATCCATTGCCCGACCGACGAGTCCGGGGATTGCTGGCTTTTCGCCCGTGCTCTCGCCGCAATCTGCCGCGCGCGCGGGGCTGAGTTTGCGACCTCGACCAGGATCGAACGGATCCTGGCCGACGGCACGAGGGTGAAGGGGGTGGCAACGACGAATGGGACGATCGAAGGCGATGCCTATGTGCTGGCGCTCGGCTGCGAAAGCCCGTTGATCGCGCGCCCGATCGGCATCAAACTGCCGATCTATCCCGTCAAGGGCTACGCCCTCACCGCCCCGATCGGCAATCACCGTGCACCGCCCAGGGTCGCCGCGATCGATGAAGACAACCTTGTCGCGATCACCCCGTTCGGCGATCGCGTACGCGTGACCGCGACCGCGGAAATCTCCGGCTACAACACCGCGCACCGCCCGGCAGACTTCGCTCACATGACGCGCGTCACGAGCGAGCTCTATCCGGACGGCGCCGATTACGATCGGGCCGAGATGTGGGCCGGGCTCCGGCCGATGACGCCCTCCAACCTCCCGATTCTCGGCCCGAGCAGGTTTTCGAATCTTTTTCTCAATACCGGTCATGGCCATATCGGCTGGACCATGTCGCACGGCACGGCGCGAATCATCGCCGACCTGATCAGCGGGCGGCCGCCAGCGATTCCGCTCGCCGCATGAAGGAGGCAACGATGTCCGAAATCATGCTCCATCCTGCCTGCCGCGACCTTGGCGTGCTTCCCTCCACGCTCGACGAAGGCGCCGCCGCGCGCGCCGCGATCGGGCTTCTGGTGTTGGCAACCGACCAAACGATGGAGCACGAGTTCCGCTCTCTGGTGCAGCTCGCGGGGGTCGGGCTTTACGTCGCAAGGCTTTACAACGATGCGACGATCACGCCGGAAACGCTGCGCGCGATCGCGCCTCGCATCGCACCCGCGACCGCGCTCCTCTTGCCCGGATTGAGGCTCGACGTCGTGGCGTTCGGCTGCACCTCGGCGACCATGACGCTCGGCAAGGCCGCAGTGTTTGCCGAGATTCACAAAGCACGGCCGGATGTTCAGTGTACCACTCCTGCCACCGCAGCTTTCGCCGCCTTCCGCGCGCTCGGTGCACGGCGGATCGGCGTGCTGACCCCCTATTCGCCGGCGGTGAACCGGACCGTGCGCGCATATCTCGAGGCGCACGGGGTGGAAGTCGCGGCATTCGCAACCTTCGACAAGCCAGATGATCGAGAGGCGGCGCGGATCGATCTACGATCGATCAGGCAAGGAATCGAGGCGCTCTGCCAGGCCGCGGCGCTCGATGCGGTGTTCGTCTCATGCACCTCTCTTCGTCTGGCCAGGATCGCGGCCGAAATCGAGGCCGCGATCGGAGTGGCCGTCACTTCGAGCGATCATGCGCTCGCCTGGCACGCTCTCAGGCTCGCCGGCATCCGCGAGACGATCCCCGGGGTCGGCCGGCTCTTCACGCTTTGAAACACCGGGGCGCTTCCCACCACCTCGATCGCAGTGGAAGTGCATAGCGAATCGCTCGTGCGATGCCACGGAAACGCTTGGCGGCGCTTGTGATCCACCTCTTGCGCCTCTGCTTTCATTTGGCATGGTGAGCATGGAAGGAACCCGAACATGCCTGAAGGACGCCTTGTCATCGGCACCCGCCGGCATTCCTCCTGGAGCATGCGCGGCTGGCTCGTCGTGCGGCTCGCAGGCCTCGATGTGCGCGAGGAGGTGATTCGGCTGAGCGGCGGCAGCACCCCGGAAGTGAAGGCCCGCTCGCCCTCGGGCCTCGTTCCCTATTTGGAGCATCGCCGGGTTGCGATCTGGGAAAGCCTCGCCATCGCCGAGTACTGCGCCGAGCTTTTCCCCCCACTGTGGCCGGAAGAGCGAACCGCGCGAGCGCACGCCCGGGCGATCGCCGCCGAGATGCACGCGGGCTTCCTCGCCCTGCGTACCGCAATGCCCATGCACCTCGATCGCAACCATCCGGGGCGCGGTCGCACACAAGGCGCGTTGGCCGATATCACCCGGATCGAGGCGCTCTGGCGCGATACACGAAGCCGCTTTGCGAGCGGCGGCCCGTATCTTTTTGGCGCGCCCTTCACCGCAGCAGACGCGATGTATGCGCCGGTCGTCACCCGCTTCCTCACCTACGAGCCGGTGATTTCGCCCGAGACACGCAACTATTGCGAGGCCGTGCGCACACATCCACTGATCGCGCGTTGGTACCAGGACGCCGCGGAGGAACCGGAGGGCTGGCGGATCGCAAAGTACGAGGGCGAGCTCGCATGAACACGGCACTGGTGCTCGATCATGTCGGTATCGCCGGGCCGGATCTCGAAACGCTCAGCAAGTCCTATACGCGGCTCGGCTTTTCGCTGACCCCGCTCGCGCGGCATTCGGGCAGGAAGACGCCCGATGGTCCGGTCGTTCCGTTCGGCACAGCCAACCGCTGCGCGATGCTACAGGAGAGCTACCTCGAGCTGATTGCCGTCGTCGATGCAGCGAGCTTCACGAACTCCCTCGAATTTTCGCTCTCCCGCTACGCCGGGTTGCATATCGTTGCGCTTGGCATCGACGACGAAGACACCAATCTCGCACGCCTGCGTGCTGCAGGCGTGAAAATTCCCGCGGCCGCCTATCTCGAGCGCCCGGTGGATGATGCAGATCCCGCCGGGCCCAGGGCGCGCTTCGCTCGCCTGCTGTTGCCCGATGCGCCGGAAGGCCGCATTTTCCTGATCCGGCATCTGACACCGCAAGCGATCTGGCAGGAGCGGTTTCTTTCTCATCCGAACCACGCCGTGAGACTGGCCGAAGTTGTCCTCGTCTCCGCCGCGCCGGCCGAGAGCGCAGCCCGTTTCTCGGTGCTTGCCGGCCGTCCGGTCGTGCCGGATCCGTCCGGCGGATTTGCGCTCGTCCTGCCCCGTGGTCAGGTCCGAATTCTGCCACCGGAAACCTTACCCGCCGTCTTCCCTGGGGTCGCCATTCCCGCGCTGCCCTTCATCGCCGGGATCGTGATCTTGACTGACGATGCGAACTTGGCAATCCGGCGGCTGCTCGGCGAAGCCGGAATCGCCCACCAGGAGCTGTCAGGCGGCATCCTGGTCGACTCTACGGAAGCCGGGGGCGCGGCACTGCTCTTCCGTCCGGCCTGAGCTGTCGCCTTCCTCCGCCGTGAGTTGACAAGCGTGCCGGCCCGGGTGGCAAAAGCGGATGCCCCTGGCCGAATTCGTCCCCGCGCTCGCAGCCTTCGCACAAGTGCTGCTGATCGACCTGGTGCTCGCGGGTGATAATGCCGTCGTGGTGGGCCTTGCGGTGGCTGGCCTTGAGGAAGGCCGCAAACGTACGGCGATTGCACTCGGCATCGGCGCTGCGGCCGTGCTCAGAATCGGCTTTGCGCTGGGAGCGATCGGGCTGCTCGAGATCATCGGGCTGAGGCTCGCCGGCGGGCTTCTTTTGCTTTGGGTTGCTTGGAAAAGCTTCCGGGAATTTGCCGCGCTCCGACCTGCCCAGCCGAAGTCCGCCGCGAGCCGGCCGCGCAGCATGCAGGGGGCGATCTGGAAGATCATCCTCGCCGATCTCTCCATGAGCCTCGACAACGTCTTGGCAGTCGCCGGCGCGGCGCACGAGCATCCGTGGGTCATGGTGTTCGGGCTGGCACTCTCCGTTCTGCTGATGGGGGTTGCCGCGGACCTCGTCTCCCGCCTGCTCGAGCGGCGGCGGTGGGTGGCATGGATCGGGCTTCTGATCGTGCTCGGCGTCGCCCTCCGGATGATCGCGGAGGGCTCCTTCCGGATCGCCGGACATTTGGGTTAACGGAGCGCGCCGGACGCTCTTCTGTTCGCGCTCGCCGGCTGCATCCCCAAAACAGACGCTACATAAAAACCCTCGGCGAATTCGCGAAACGATATCGAATCGGCCGCAGGAACGCCGCTTCTCATCGCGCGGAGTTCGCTCAGGGAAGTCTCCCCGCCGCCGTCGCAGGGCCACGTTGGGAACCAAGGCCGCGTGTGCGCCGCTTCACCATCGGGGACGAAGGCAAGCCCAGGCCGCTTCACCCGGACGCCGCCTCGCATCGGAGGGCAAGATGCTGCGCTTGCCGGTTTCTTTTGCCTGTGCTTGGATGGTCGCACAAATCAATGAAGATTGGGGGAGGACGCAATGCGAAGCTTGATTCTTGCCGCAGCCCTGTCGACGTTCGCGGTTCCGGCGTTCGCCGGTGGGTTTACCGTGACCAGCCCCGATTTTACCAACGGCAGCACGATCCCGATGAAGCAGGTCTTCAATGAGGGCGGGTGCATCGGCCAGGATCAATCGCCGGCACTCACCTGGTCCGGCGCTCCGGCAGGAACGAAGAGCTTCGCGATCACGATACACGATCCGGACGCGCCGACGGGTGGTGGCTGGTGGCACTGGACCGTCTTCAACATTCCCCCGACCGTGCACAGCTTGCCGGAGAATGCCGGCGCGAAAGGCTCACCTTTGCTGCCGAAGGGTGCGGAAGAAGGTCTGACGGATTTCGGCTTCTCGTACTACGGCGGGCCTTGCCCGCCCGTAGGTGAGCCGCCGCATCACTACCACATCACGGTCTATGCGGTGAAGGTTGCCAAGCTGCCACTCAATGCGCACTCCACCGGCGATCTGGTTGGCTTCGTGCTGCACTTCAATACGCTTGCCACCACAGAGTTGGTCGGGACCTACGGCCGGCCCAAGTGATTCGTGAGTAATCCGCGAGTCATCCGCGACTGTCGCGCGCTGCTTGAACGCTCTCCCGCCCCGGACGACAATCGCTCAGCCGAACGGAGCCGGGAGCGAGGAGGATGGACGAAGCCGCGCGCGGCCGCCTTGTTGCTTGGCTCGGCGCCGCATTCAGAGAGCGGGTGGTCTCCGCGGACCTGAGTCCGCTCAAAGGCGGTGCAATCCAGGAAAATTGGAGCCTCACCGTCGAGATCGCCGGGGGCGAGCGGCGCGAGCTGGTGCTGCGCCGCGATGCGTCTGCGCGCATCCGTTCGAGCCTGGGCCGTGCCGCCGAATTTCATGTGTTGCAGGCGATGCAACGAGCAGGCATCGCGGTCCCGGCGCCGATTGCACTGTGTACTGATCCTGCGGTGCTCGGGGCGTCGTTCTTCGTGATGCAGCGGGTCGCGGGCGTCGCCGATCCGCGCCGCCTGGTGCGTGACGACAATCTGATCCCCGACCGCCGCGCGTTCGGCGCCGCACTCGGGGCCGAGCTTGCGCGCATCCATGCGATCCGCCCGCCGCACCCCGACCTCGGCTTTCTAGGCCCCCCGCCGGACGATGCCCTGGCATCGCGAATCGACGGCTTCCGCGCAGCCCTCGATCACCTTGCTGCGCCGCAGCCGGCCATCGAGTGGGTGCTGCGCTGGCTCGAACGCAATCGCCCTCCGCCGAACCCGATGACCCTTGTCCACGGCGATTATCGTATCGGCAACATCATGGTCGTCGAAGGGAAACTCGCCGCCGTCTTGGACTGGGAATTTACGACGTGGAGCGATCCCGACGAGGAAATCGGCTGGCTCTGTGCCCGATGCTGGCGGTTTGGCCGCCCGGAGCGTGAGGCCGGCGGGGTCGCCGCACGTGCCGATTTCTACCGCGGCTATGAGGCCGCCTCCGGCCGGCGGATCGCGACAGGGCGAATTCCCTATTGGGAGGCGATGGCCGCAGCGCGCTGGGCGATCATCGCGCTCGAGCAGGGCGCCCGACACCTGGCGGAGAAGGAGCCAGGGCTGGAAGCCGCGCTGACCGGGCGGATGGCGCCTGAGCTCGCCCAGGAGGCGCTGGCGGTGATCGCCGCAATCGAACATGCGTGACGGCCCATCCGGCGCCGTTCTCCTTGCGATCGCCCGCGCGAAGCTCTTGGGCGAGCTGCTTCCATGCCTGCCTCGCGATCAGGTGTACACGGCCCGCATGATCGCTAACGCGATGGCGATCGCCGCGCGCGAGCTCAGCTCCAACCGCTCTGCCGTCGCAACGGAGGAAGCCGCCCGCATCGCGGCCTTTTACCGCAGCCAGGGTCTCCCCGCGCCGCCGCTCGATGTCAGCGTTGACGCGATGGAACGGGTGCTTGCCGCCAACATCCGAAGCGGGCGGCTCGACGCTGCTGGGCGCGCGCTTCTGGACCTCCTCGAATGGCAGGTGGCAGGGCGGCTTCGCCTCGCCAATCCGAAGCTTGTCGAGCCTGACAATAGCCTCCGCCTCGACGTCACACTCCGAGATGGTCGCACGCCACCGATGGAAGGCTGAGGCGCCGGCGCCATACGCAGCACCAGGCTCGCATCAGCAGCTCCTGGCGACCGCCAATATCCGCGAGTGCACGCCGGCAGGAATTTGCGGTCCCCCCGGTCCGTTGCCAATACTGACGCTGACCGGGAGATCCGTAATCAACGACAGTCCCGGTCCGCTCGCCTCGACGGCTATGCCGCTCGCACCCTGGAGCGCCCGAAACACCCTGCCAGGCGGCACGTAGAGATCGACCGGGAGCGTCCCGGACGTGCGCTGACCAATGCTGAAATCGTTCGGCGGAACGGTGAAGTTCGCCGCCTGCCCGGAGGGCCCATAAGTAGTCAGCTTGACGTTGAGGTGCGGCGGTTGGGACATGACGTACGGAAAGTAGGCCCGCAGCATCAGTTCGTGTGGAGGGGCACAAAAAAGGTCCATTCGGCTGTACAGCATATCGCCGTTTTCCTCGCGCAACTGCAGAACCGGTGCCTGGTTGGCGGGATAGAGTGTCCGCGTCGTGATAGTCTGGACGGTCGTCACACGCAGGCGGTCGAGCGTGGGCTGCGTAAGATTGAGGGGTGGGTTTTTCCCTCCGTTTCCGCCCGTGGTCATCAGCGTATAAAAGCCTGGCGCGATCCCCATCTCGTTGATGTAGGCGACCAGCCGGCCGGCTTCCTTCTGAACGCTTACGACAGTCTGATTCTGCGTAGTCAGGCTGAGTACCCCGTTATTATTGTAGAAAAATCGGTGTACAAGGAATTTCGAGCCTGGCGCCACGGTACGCGCGATACCGCCGAGAAATGCGAATGTGCAGGCGCTTGCGCAACCGCCCGGTTCGTCGCGCGGCGGGAACAACAGCCCGTTCGACGCCACCGGCACGCCGACGACGGTCGCGAAGCCGAACTTCCGTATGGTCTCGCCGAGTGCCAGACCTTGGTCCAGGTCGCCACCGCCCGAGAACAGGTACACCTGGGTCCCCCGAATCAGCAATCCGCGCATGTTGTTGTCGTGCACGAAGCGTGCAAATTCATCGGCCGTGTCTCCCTTGATGTCGCCGATGGCAAAGATGGCCTTGGTAAAGCCGCTCCCGCCGTGGGGCACGATGTGGAAGCTCATCGGTGCGTTGAGGAGCGCGGATACCGTTGATCCGTCGCCGGCGGCGCGAGAGCCTGCTGGGAGCAGCAGCAAAACCGCAGCGGCGATGCTTAAGACGACATGACGCAGTCGATGCTTCGGCATGGTTTGTTCCCTGGATGCGGTACTTCGTCGAGAGAATTCTCATGACCCGGATCGGGGGCCGCTGGCCAGAAAACTCCTGGATCATGAAAAGATCGGAACTTTCCTGAACCCGCGGGTCGAAAAAGACAGGTCGCGCCGCGTCTGCGGCGACCACACCGAGTCACGGCGAGATTATATCCTTCGGTGTTCAAAACGGAATAGTGCCCCTCGAAATCTTCGCTCGCATCGGAGTGGCTCGCGGCTACGCATCGGTGCATGGTGGATCAGAGACTAGCGAATTGGTAAATATCCGCAATCGCACAAAAATGTTACTCAGGCTGAGAGGCAAGGTGATGCGGACTCCGGTCACGAAGAAAGACTACGTTCCGATAGTGGCCATCTCCGAACGGGCCTCCCCCAACGGCTTCTATCGACAACGGATCGACCGGCTCCGACTGGCACCTCGGCCACACGGGCGGCGCGATCGGAGACTTTGATCCGCAGACGCCAGCGCAGCAAAAGGACGCCATTCAGGAACCTACGTTCATCGACAAGGCTGGCTTGGGGCATCCGGCGGGCGAAATCGTCGCAATTAAAGCGCGGAGACAAGGCGGGAAATTCGCTTCGGCTTGCGCCAGAAGAAAGAAAGCCGAAACCACCGAGCAAAACACACGCGGGCAAATTCGAGTGAGCCGGAGCAACACTCTGTGCGTTTCTCGATGCTGTACCCACCGCGTCACGGGATGCGCAATGCGCGCCCGCACCTACGGCAAGTGTCGCGGCAGCGAGCCGTGGCGGACGGGCACCCATCCGAACGGTTTCTCGGCTTCGACAGCGCAAGCACGAACAAGGAGCGCCGGTTCCGCTTCCGCACGTTGAAGCGGGGAGCGGTCGACGGTCGCGGCCATGCCGCCAAGGCGAATCTTTGCCACCCGCATCGGCGGTCGGCTGCGCGAGCTGGTGGAGCACGCCGTCGTAACTCGCCCGCCGCCCAAGTGTCGGCAGACTTTACAGATCCCGCCAGCGCACACGGCTCAACCAGCGAAAAAGCAAATGAGATCAAATAGTCGCAAAAATGGCACGTTCGATGCATGAGATCTGCGAAAAAGCAAAAAGGCAACGCAACCATGCAAAGAAGATCTTTTGCGAAGGCTGGATACCCGGCCGTCGCCGTAGCGCTGGCGCTAGGGCTCTGGCTACTCGGCGTACCACCGGCACAAGCCGATACGCTCACCCAGACAATCACGGTTTACGCTTCAGGTTGTTGCGGCGCTGAATTCGCATATCCCGCCCTCTTCGACCCCGCGCTCGGTACCCTCGACTCCGTCACCATCACCGGTACCGTGACTGGGACAGTTTACGCGACCGTGCGTCGGGATATCGTGTGGTACCGAGTCTACCTGGATGGCCCCCTCCCGCCCAGCGGAGCTTCCGTCCTCGTCGCGCAGGCCGATCTCCCCATTTCTGACGGTGCTATGCCTTACACCGTCACCACCAGCTTTATCAGCAATCCACTTCCGCCCACCTACTTTGGCTTCGAGGGGACGGGGGCCCTGGGC
>JBOHMN010000524.1:0-1924 GCA_050730175.1 Acetobacteraceae bacterium
TCCGGCTCCGGTTCGGTGTAGCGGGTCAGGACGATTTCTCGCCCGTCTGTGGCCGGCACCTGCACATCGATCATCTGTATGGCGGCGAACTTCTCGAACACACGGCGCGGCGTCAGACCGGGCGCCAAAGCCTGCAAGCGATGGCGCAGCGTCACCTGAACGCAATAGGCGAGGAAAGCGATGAAGATGTGCGCCTCGATGCGCTCGGCCTTCTGGTGAAAGATCGGCCGAATGCCGAGCTCGCCCTTGAGGTTTTTGAACGCCTGCTCAACCGTAACAAGTTGCAGGTAGTAGCCCCAGAGCTGCGCCGGATCGTCGTCGGCCAAATTGGTGCGCAACAGGTATCGGCCCTCACGCCGGCGCGCTTGGCGCAACTTGTCGCGGTCGAGCTGATAGGTGAACGAAGCGTTGTTCTTGTCGACCGTGATCTTGACCAGGCGCCAGGCCACCGGCGTCCGACTGCGCGCGGCGCCCAATTTCATCAGCAGTTCCTCCCGCGTCAGCTTCATGGCCGCGAGCTGCGCGAGTCGCGTCCAGAGCCATTTGAGCTGCCGGCGGCGCATCGCACGTTCTTTGCAGATGCGATCATGGCTTTCGGCAAACACATAGAGTTCCCCATCCTGGGGCAACAGTTTGACGTTCACCCCGGGTCGCGCTTGCTGCCAGGGCTTATCGAGCAGGTCCTGCTCCAGCCGGTTCAGCCGCCCTTTCGGGGTGCCAACCAGATAGCGCACCGGAGGATCGGCAGTGCGCATCTCGGCCAGCACCGCTTCGGTCGGAATGCCGCGATCCATCAGCCAGACCCGCCTGGCCTTGCCGTACTGGGCTTCGATGCGGTCGAGAAAGCCACGCAGCGTCGTCTTGTCCGAGGTATTGCCCGGCAGCACTTCATACGCCAGCGGGAACCCGTCGGGCGTCACCACGAGGGCGATCACCACCTGCACACAGTCCGGCCGGTGATCTCGCGAGTAGCCGTGGCAGCGCTTGTCGCCTTCCGGAAACGGCGGAGCCGCCTCGAAATACGTGCTGGTCAAGTCGTACAACAAGACGTCGAACCGGGCGTTGAACAGGTCCCGCCAGCGCCCCACCAGATGATCGAACAGCGCCTGCTTGTGGGCGAGCAGCCGGTCATGACAGGCGTAGAGCTTGTGGATCTCGGCCAGCCCGAAGTCGCCGCCGAGCAAGTCGGCCAGAGCGGTGCGTTCGAACCACTCCCGGTGCAGGCGCCATTCGCTGCCCGGTGCCAGCAGCCGGTAGGTTACGAGCACCAGCAGAATATCATCCCAGCGCGTATGCTTGCGGCCGGCGGGCAGCCGGTCCGCCCAGAACCGATCGAGCTGCAGCTCTCGCCACAGCCTCAGCACCAGCCAGCAGGCGCCCCATTGCCGCGGCCGGCTCAATCGCATTTCGGCCAGCTTCAGTTGGACGATCGAGGCGTCCGCTAGCAGTCCCTCACAGCGATCTGCCGGGAACAGCGAGAGTGTCCGCGGCTGTGCCGCGCCCGCTTCGAACACTTCGATCGACTTCCGCCAGGCCAACTCCTGCGAGTCGTTGATCTCTCCCAGATACAGCACGTGGCGCTGCACCACCCGGCCACCGGCAACCCGGCGGTTCTCCACGATGCTGAAGGTACGGTGCTCCTTGCCGTCCTTCTTGCGAATCTTGTGACGCAAAACATTGCGCCCGAGGCATACCCACCCGGCGTTCGCCCCGGCAACCAGGTAGGTCGGCACTACAGCCGGCTTTGGCCGATTTGACGCCGCCGGCTCATTGCAACACAAGCACTTGGCCCGGTGCGATTTTCAAAACCGGGGTCGAATCCGCGAAGTTGGGCTAGCCGCCGCCCGCGCGCGTCGCCTCGACGAACCGCTCGGTCGCATCGTCGATCGCCCGGCCGCGCCGCCCGGCGGGGGCGTGGACATAG
>JBOHMN010000525.1:0-7359 GCA_050730175.1 Acetobacteraceae bacterium
GCGCGTGAAGAGCGCCGGCCGCAGCGTTTTTCAGTCCCTCCCAACGGCAAACCGCCCCTCTTCATTCGCACCGACGAGGGGCTTCCCACACCGGGAATTATCATCGTACAGTTGCGCAGCTTGGGCGCGTGCATCCTTTCGCGTGCGGTGCTGGTCCCGTGCCCCAACAAAATGATGAGCAAGGCTGGGCGAATTCGCGCAGCAGGTTCGTTTGGTTGGGTTCGCACGGGCATCAAATATTTGTGATCGGCCGTGCTGCGGCGGCGCGCTGGCGCCTGGTTTGATTTTGGGCCCCGGCAAGCGGCGCGCTGGTTTTCGCGAGCCTGAGGAAGCCGCGCCAGGGATCTTCCACTCCGTCTCGGTGCCCCCAACGCTGCTCGCGAGGCGCTGGAGGTGGTGCACGGCATCCGCGGGCTCAACCTTGCCGTGCACGATCGCAGCAGCCTCCCGTATGGAGGCAATCAGCCCATCAGCGATATCGGTCGGTTCCCATCGCGCTACCTCCGCCGTGTAGTCGTCTTCGCTCCCGCCTTGAGCTGCGCGACAACTGCCGCGATCGGCGCAGTCGGCTTCGTCCGCCGGCGTCGTCGTGCCTGACGCCTCTGTCTGAAATCTTTACAGTTTGCAGCCGGCGCCCTTCGCGACGCCGGCCGCGGCATTTTTGGTCCGTCCTGCCGACCGCGCCCTGACGGCGGTCTTCTCGGGCGAAGGCCGCGCAGCGAGCGGCGTGTCGTCTGCCGGTTGCAGATGTAGCCTGAATGCGCCCGGTTGCGTGCAATTCCGTCCACAGGTCCAAACAAAACGACGAACGAGCTGGGAGGAACTCGCGCGGGAGGAGATCGCTCTTTGCTTTGATGGTTTTGAAGGCGACATCAAACTTTCGTGATAGCGCCGCTCGATTGATGGTGCCTGGCTCGTGCGGAAGCGGCCGTTCTTTGGTTTGACGAGCGTCGAACCGATGTGGACTGTTTCTGATAAGCGGCGGGGGGCCCGGCAGGATTGAAGGATGGGGTCCTGCTGCGGTCCGGAATTGGGGGTGATGGCTCTCTTTGCCTGCGCCGGGCCGAGCGGCAGGCCGGCAGCGGGCGCCATCAACCCGACACTGTCACCGGTTTCCGGCCATCTGTTTCCACTCCTGGGGCGCGGTGGCGATGGACGGCCGACAAACCGCCAAGCTGCGGCGCAGCTTCCCGATTGCGGATGAGGCGTTGGCGTCGCGCCAAAGATGAAGCGACGCCAACGTTACGCCGGTGCCGGCCGCCGCCGGCAAGTGAACGACCTCCCTCCTTTCAGGGTGCACGGTGCTACGGACGGCAGGCGGCTCTCGCCTCTGCCGGCGCGGAGCAGCCTGCGCGGCGGCGCGGCGTCAGGGCCGGCGGAACAGGGTGTCTGCCGCGCTCAGGTGGCTCCGCTTGCGGGCCATCTCCGCTTCGACCCGCGCGATTTCGGCGCCGAGCTCCGCGCGGTAGGCGCCAAGTTCGGCCACGCCCATCGGCTCGAGCCGAAGCGGCTGGAGCCGGCCCGGCGAGGGCTTCGGCGCCTCGTCATCCTCGATCATTCTCCTCTCCCGGGTTTGCCTGACCGAGATATAGCAAGCCGGGCCGCCGCCGTGACCGCGCCCTGGGAAGCGAGGCCCGCCCCTGGTGGTCCGCGATTCTGGCGCTTCTGGCCCGCGAGCGGACTGCCGGCGTCGGGCCGCTGGTTCGTTGTTTTCAGGGGCGCGCCTATCTCTTTTCGTCCGACGGGGGAGGCGGGAGGCGGGAGGCGAAGGCGTGTTCCGGCTGGCCGGAAGCGCCGTGTGCGGACGGCAGCTTTCAGTCGGCTGTAGAAGTCATCACCCGCAGTGTGACGAGTGGCGGCGCTCAGGGGGTAGAACCCTCACCCGGCGCGCTGGCGCGCGCCGCCCTCTCCCAGAGGGCGAGGGCGAGATGAGCGAGCCTTCCCGGTCGCCTCGGATGGGCTTCCGGGGTCTCACTCCAACGCTTGGTGCCCACGAACAGAGCTCTCGCGTCGGACTACTGGCTTCTTCTTTTTCGATGGCCTGCGCGTCCCCTTACGTTTGCTGCCACGGGCGGCAGACGTAAGGGGCAGGGCACTAGCTCCGGTAGCTGCCGCTGATGTCGATGGAGGCGTGCGTGAGATCGCAGGTGAAGACGCGGGCCGAGCCTTGGCCTAAGCCGAGGTCGACGGCGATCGAGATTTCGCGCCCCTGCATGTGGCGCACGACCGGTGCCTCGTCGTAGCCCGCGACGACGCTTCCGGCTCGCCTCGGCTGCGCTCCAGGGGTCCCAGTCCAACACTTGGTGCCCACGAACAGAGCTCTCGCATCGGACTTCTGGCTTCTTCGTTTTCGATGGCCTGCTCGTCTCCGTACGTTTGCTGCCACGGGCGGCGAACGCAAGCGGCAGGGCACTAGCTCCGGTAGCTGCCGTTGATGTCGATGTAGGCGTGCGTGAGATCGCAGGTGAAGACGCGGGCCGAGCCTTGGCCTAAGCCGAGGGCGACGGCGATCGAGATTTCGCGCCCCTGCATGTGGCGCACGACCGGTGCCCCGTCGTAGCCCGCGACGATGCTTCCGGCTCGCCTCGGATGCGCTCCAGGGGTCTCACTTCAACACTTGGTGCCCACGAACGGCTCTCTCGCGTCGCGGACCACTGGCTTCTTCGTTTTCGATGGCCTGCGCGTCCCCTTACGTTTGCTGCCACGGGCGGCGGACGCAAGGGGCAGGGCACTAGCTCCGGTAGCTGCCGTTGATGTCGATGTAGGCGTGCGTGAGATCGCA
Organism: Acetobacteraceae bacterium; assembly: GCA_050730175.1. Taxonomy (GTDB): domain Bacteria; phylum Pseudomonadota; class Alphaproteobacteria; order Acetobacterales; family Acetobacteraceae; genus JAKAWQ01. Next base: position 2,783 of record JBOHMN010000525.1, read on the forward strand.
GGTGAAGACGCGGGCCGAGCCTTGGCCTAAGCCGAGGTCGACGGCGATCGAGATTTCGCGCCCCTGCATGTGGCGCACCACCGGTGCCTCGTCGTAGCCCGCGACGACGCTTCCGGCGCGCGCCATCCAGACGCCGCCGATGGCAATGGAGAGCCGGTCGCGGTCGGCGGGCTCGCCGGCCTTGCCCACGGCCATGACGACGCGGCCCCAGTTGGCGTCGCCGCCGGCAATGGCGGTCTTGACGAGCGGCGAGTTGGCGATCGCGGACGCGATACGGCGGGCGGAGCGGGCGGAGACGGCGCCGGAGACGTCGATCGTGATCAGTTTTTCCGCCCCCTCGCCGTCACGCACGACGGACAGGGCGAGATCGGAGAGGACGGCGAAAAGGGCGCGGCGGAAGTCGGCAAGCAGGCGCCCGCCGGAGGGGGAAACGCGCGCATGGCGGGCCTGGCCGGTCGCGAAGAGCAGCAGGGTGTCGGAAGTGGAGGTGTCGGAATCGACGGTGATGGTGTTGAAGCTCTGGGCCGTGCCGGCGGTGAGAAAACGCTGTAGCAGCGGGGCAGGAAGCTTCGCATCGGTGAAGACGAAGGCGAGCATCGTCCCCATGTCCGGGGCGATCATGCCGCTGCCCTTGGCGATGCCGCTGATCCGCACTTCGGTCTGGCCGATGGTTGCAGTACGGGTGGCGGCCTTCGGGAAGGTGTCGGTGGTCATGATGGCGCGGGCGGCGGCTTCCCAGGCGGATTCGGAGAGATTGGCGTGCAGGGTGGGGAGGGCTTCGGTCAGGCGTTCATGCGGCAGCGCCTCGCCGATGACGCCGGTCGAAGCGAGGAAGACCTGACGGGCAGGACAGCCGATGAGGCCAGCGGCGGCGGCGGCGGTTGCCTTGACGGCGTCGCGGCCGGCGCGGCCGGTGAAGACGTTGGCGTTGCCGGAGTTGACGACGAGCGCGCGGGCGTGCCCGGAGCGGACGGCGGAGCGGCACCAATCGACCGGGGCGCCGGGGCAGCGGTTCCTGGTGAAGACGCCGGCGACCGTGGTGGCAGGGGAAAGCTCGGCGAGCATCAGGTCGGGCCGGTTCTGATGGCGGATTCCGGCGGCGCCTGCGGCGAGGCGGACACCGGGCACGGACGGAAGTTCCGGCAAAGGCACGGCGAGGGGCGAGACGGATGTCATTGGGTGCTCCGAGCGAGGAATCTCGGGAGGATCGGGGGCGCGGATGATGCGCCGGGAGAGCCGAGCGGGCAAGAATGCGGCCCGAGTGGTCCGACACCTCCATGTTTTGCCTCCCAGCCGGGAAGCGCGGTTCCATGGTTTGAATCGGATGGAGTAGCGGGGCTCATCGCCGGTACTGGGAAAAAGGTGGATCGCCACGGCCACGCCCGCCCGCGTTGCGGGCTCACGGGGCTTCGCGATGACGGCGGTCGTGCTGGCGCGTGGGGCGCTGGCGTTCCTGCCGTGCATGCTGTCCGGTCGCATGGAATCACCGTGATGACGGTTCCACCGGGCTGCCGGCGAGCCATGAGGCGGGTGCTCGGGTCGGGGACCACTCCGTCTTTATTTTCAGCGGCCTGCTCGTCTCCTCCGGTCGCTGAAAAGGCCGCCGAACGACAAAAGCGCGCGACGAGCGTGAGCGCGCAGTGCGTTGACCGGGCGCGAGGCGAGCCCTATCTCGTGCGTTGCAGGGAGGCCTCACGCGACCTCGCCGCCAGTTGCGAAGGGTCCTGATGTTCTCCGCGATCGCCCGCAAAGTCTTCGGCAGTGCCAATGATCGGGCGCTCCGCGCCTATCGGCGCAGAGTGCCGGAGATCAATGCGCTCGAGCCCGAGATCGCGAAGCTCTCGGATGTGGAGCTCGCGGCGAAGACGGTCGAGTTCCGGAAGCGGCTGGCCGACGGAGCGAGCCTTGATGCGTTGCTGCCGGAGGCTTTCGCGGTCGTGCGCGAAGCGACGAAGCGGACGCTTGGAATGCGCCCGTTCGATGTGCAGCTGATCGGCGGCATGGTGCTGCACGAGGGCAAGATCGCCGAGATGAAGACCGGCGAAGGCAAGACGCTGGTTGCGGCATTGCCCGTTTACCTGAACGCGCTGGCCGCCAAGGGCGTGCACGTGGTGACGGTGAACGACTACCTGGCCCGCCGGGATGCCGAATGGATGGGCGAAATCTACAAGTTCCTTGGCCTCTCTGTCGGCGTGATCGTGCACGGCCAGGACGATACGCAGAAGCACGTGGCTTACGCGGCCGATGTGACGTACGGCACGAACAATGAATTCGGGTTCGATTATCTGCGCGACAACATGAAGTTCCGCCTCGAAGACATGGTGCAGCGGGAGTTCGACTACGCGATCGTCGATGAGGTGGACAACATCCTGATCGACGAGGCGCGGACGCCTTTGATCATCTCCGGTCCGGCAGAGGACTCTTCGGATCTTTATCGGCGGGTCGACGCGGTGGTGGCGGAGCTGGTGAAGGACCCTGAAACCTACGAGAAGGACGAGAAGTTCAAAACGGTAGCGTTGACCGAGCCGGGCACGGAGCGGGTGGAAGAAATGCTGCGGGAGGTGGGTCTGCTCAAAGAAGGCAGCCTCTACGACAGCGCCAATATCACGGTGCTGCATCACGTGACGCAAAGCGTGCGCGCACACGTGATGTTTGCGCGCGATACCGACTATATCGTGCGCGAGGACAAGGTGGTGATCATCGACGAGTTCACCGGGCGGATGATGGAGGGGAGGCGCTATTCGGAAGGCCTGCATCAGGCGCTCGAGGCCAAGGAGTTCGTCACGGTGCAGGCGGAGAACCAGACGCTGGCATCGATCACGTTCCAGAATTATTTCCGCCTTTACCCGAAGCTTGCCGGCATGACCGGGACGGCGATCACCGAGGCCGATGAGTTTGCCGAGATTTACAAGCTCGATTCGGTGGAGGTTCCGACCAACGAGCCGGTGATCCGCAAAGACGAGGATGATGAGGTCTATCGCAGCACCGAAGAGAAGAACCGGGCGGTGGTGGCGCTGATCGAAGAATCGCGCAAGCGCGGTCAGCCGGTGCTGGTGGGCACCGTGAGCATTGAGAAGAGCGAGCATCTGAGCGAACTTTTGAAAAAGAAGCGGGTTCCGCACAGTGTACTGAATGCGCGGTTCCACGAGCAGGAGGCGATGATCATCGCGCAGGCCGGGGCGCCTGGGGCGGTGACGATTGCGACCAACATGGCCGGGCGCGGCACCGACATCCAGTTGGGCGGCAACCTCGCGATGCTCCTGAAGAACGAGCTTGCCGGAATCGAGGACGAGGCGGCGCGCGAGGCGCGGGCGGCGGAGATTCGCGGCGAAGTGACGGCGGCCAACGAGGCGGTGAAGAAGGCGGGCGGGCTGTTCGTGATTGGCACCGAACGGCACGAGAGCCGGCGGATCGACAACCAGCTGCGTGGCCGTTCGGGGCGGCAAGGTGACCCGGGCCGTTCGCGTTTCTTCCTTTCGCTCGAAGACGACCTGATGCGCATCTTCGGCTCGGACAAGATGGGCGGGATGCTGCAGAAGCTCGGGCTCAAGGAGGGCGAGGCGATCGTCCACCCGTGGATCAACAAGGCGCTGGAGCGGGCGCAGAAGAAGGTCGAGGAGCGCAACTTCGACACCCGGAAGAATGTTCTGAAGTACGACGACGTGATGAACGACCAGCGCAAGGAAGTGTATGCGCAGCGCCGTGAGTTCATGAAGAGCGAGGATGTCTCCGAGACGATGGAGGCGATGCGCTTTGATGTCATTGCCGGTCTTGTTTCGCGGCGCATCCCGGAGCACGCTTTCGCCGAGCAGTGGGAAACGAAAGAACTCGCGGGAGATGTTCTCCGCATCTTCAATCTTCCCTTGCCGGTCGAGGAGTGGGGGGCGCAGGAAGGGATCGCCGAGGACGAGATCCGGACGCGGATCGAGCAGGCCGCCGACACGGTGATGGCGGCCAAGGCGGCCAATCTTGGCCCGGAGCTGATGCGGCTGATCGAGAAGTCGCTGCTCCTTCAGACGCTCGACCAAGTTTGGAAAGAGCATCTTTTATTGCTCGATCACCTGCGGCAGGGGATCGGGCTCAGGGCCTATGGCCAGCGGGACCCGCTGAACGACTACAAGGGCGAAGCGTTCCTGATGTTCAACGAGATGCTGGACGAGTTGAAGGATCGCGTGACGACGCTGCTGGCGCGGGTCGAGATCAGCGCCGAGGCGTCACCGGCAGCCGATTTCCAGCCACGGCAGCAGGTGATGTACGAGAGCCACGCCGAGCCGGCGCGGGCTGGTGCGGAGCTCGAGCTGGTGGGGGCAGACGGGGCCGTGGTGGCCGCGGAGCAGCCGCGGATAGCGGCGCAGCCGGTGCGGGCGGTTGCGCTCGATCCGGCGGATCCGACGACGTGGCGTGCGACACCGCGCAACGCACCCTGCCCGTGCGGGTCGGGCAAGAAGTACAAGCACTGTCACGGCAGGCTGATTTAGGGCAGCAGGGGCGTCTGTCCTCCGACCCGCAACCGGCGCGGTAGTAACGGCGGTCCCTCCCGACTACAGGTGTGTGCAGCGCCTTCGAGGCATCTTTAC
>JBOHMN010000526.1:0-17808 GCA_050730175.1 Acetobacteraceae bacterium
TCCCAATACACATATTCAATGTGCGCATTGTAATTGTGCCTGTGAGCGTGTCAAGCTCGCTTGCGATGAACGAGAGCGTCATGAACAGCGCGACGAAACGCGAGGAAGCACCCGCCAGAATGCGTGGCACGTCACCATCCCGCTGTTTCCCGCTCATGCCGACGCTGTTTTCGGAAACCCTCGCATATGCCGCAAATCTTGCAATATCAGGACGAAACGCCCGTTTGCCTGCCGCCGCCCGCTGTTTCCCCGCTGTTCTGAGCGAAACGCACCCGCATCACACCCCTCTGCTCGCCGCCGCCCCGCCTCGGCCCTACGCTCCCACCATGCGCGAAACCCTCCTCATCCGCCCCGGCGCAGAAACCGACATCGCGGCAATCACCGCGATCTACGCCCACCACGTCGAAACCGGCACCGCATCTTTCGAAACCGAGCCGCCCGCCGAACAGGAAATGCGCCGCCGCCGCGCGAATCTCGCCGCGCGCGGCTATCCCTACCTTGCCGCGGAGGGCGGCAGCGAAATCCTCGGCTACGCCTATGCCGGGCCCTATCGGGCGCGTCCCGCCTATCGCCACACGGTCGAGAATTCGGTCTACGTGCGCTGCGATGCGATGCGCCGCGGCATCGGCCGAAGCTTGCTCGAACACCTCATCGCCGAATGCGCCGCGCGCGACTTCCGCCAGATGGTCGCAATCGTCGGCGATCAGGCCAACTCAGCCTCCATCCGCCTCCACGAGTGCGCCGGCTTCCGCCGCATCGGCGTGCTCACCGCCGTCGGCTTCAAGCACGGACGCTGGCTCGATACCGTGCTGTTGCAGCGCGCGTTGGGCGATGGCGACACCCGCCCGCCTTCACCCTGAGCGCGGGGCTTTCGCCTCGAAGCGGTAAGGGCTCGCCGAAGTCGTCAGCGGGTCGAGCGCCAGGCGGTGTTCCAGCGGCGGAAACGCCCGGCTGCGGCAATCCGCCCGGTCGCACAGCCGGCATGAGAGCCCGATGCCCACGCGCGCAGCCTGCAGATCGAGCCCGTCCGCGTAAATCACGTCCGGAGCGTGCGCAACATCGCAGCCCATCGCAATCACGTGCGTCGGCCGCGGCTCGCCCCACCGTGCCGCGGGAGCATCAACCGCGCGCGCAAAGCAAAGAAAGGCAGCTCCGTCCGGCAGTTCCGATACCTGAACCTCGATGCCGCCGGCCCGCGCGAACGCCGTATGCACCACCCAGCGCGGGCAGGAGCCGCCATAGCGGGGAAATGGAAAGCCGGCCGCAGAAAAGCGCTTGGAGACGTTGCCGGCCGGATCGACACGCAGGAAGAAGAACGGAATCCCGCGCGCGCCAGGCCGCTGCAACGAGGAAAGACGCTGGCACGCCTGCTCGTAGGAAACGCCGAAGCGCTGCGCGAGCCCCGCAACGTCATGCCGCAGTCCCCGCGCACTCTCGAGGAATGGCGCATAAGGCATGAGAAGGGCAGCCGCCGTGTAGTTCAGGAGGCCGATCCGGATCAGCATCGCCGCCTCCGGCGTGGAAGCGGGAGCCGTGCGCACCGTTTCGTCCACGGCGCCGCGCGCTTCCAGGAGCGCAACCTGGAATGCCATCTGGAACCCGCGGCTTTCCCGCGGCAGCAATTCCGAGAGGGCGAGGCTGCGCGCCGCCGGATCGTAACGGCGCAGCGCACCGAGCAGTGGCTGCACGACGACCGAAAGCCCATGCGCGCGGCGCAGACGCTCGGCGATCGCATGGTTCATCTCGTGCGGCGTCGCCCCGAGAGACTGCGCGATCTCCTCCGCCGCGGCTTCGAGCGCGGGAAAGTGATTGACGTGAACATCGAAAAAGTCGCGCGCCTCTTCGCTCGGAAGCCCGATCCGCCGCCCGGACGGAAGTGCTATGCCGCCGGCATCCTCCCGCGCGACACGCCAGGCGCGGTAGAGCGCAAGCACGGCGCGCGCCGCATTCGGGGCCGCGGCAAGCTCGGCCACCTCGTCATCCGGAACCGCTTCGACGCCGAGCAGCGGATCGGCAAACACTTCCCTGAGCCCGACCTCGCGCTGCCGCTCGGCGCTGCCCGAAAGCGCCGCCAGGTCAACCTTGAGCACTTCCCCGAGCTTGATGAAGAGCGAGGCCGTGACGCCACGCTGATCATGCTCGATCAGGTTGAGGTAGCTCGCCGACACCCCAAGCCGGCCCGCCAGCGCCTGCTGGCTCAGCCCCTGCTGGCTGCGCAGGCGGCGAATGACTCGACCGATGAAAGCACGGGCCATTTACAACCTTTACGGATTTTCGCGCGTGTCGGTGAAAACCGTGACCGGTTTCCGCGCCCTTCGCCCGATTGTGCGTAGCGTTCCCATCACGACTGTCAATTATTGACTGCACGACAACCTGACAAGGAGATTGACCATGGAGCAGTGTCTGCCATCCCGAAGCCCGCCCCCGCACGCACCTGACGGCATCCAAGGCGGCCGGGCGCCTGCCGCGGGCGGGGCGATCCGGCGGGATTACGGGCCGGATGCGGTGGCTCGGTTGGCCGGCTCGTTCCGCATCCGCCACACGCTGGCCGAAATGGGAGCCCAGCGCCTCCGTTACCTGCTGGCAACCGAGGAGTTCGTGCCCTCCCTCGGAGCGCTCACCGGAAACCAGGCGCTGCAACAGGTCAAAGCCGGCCTCAAGGCGATTTATCTCTCGGGCTGGCAGGTCGCCGCCGACGCCAACACCGCCGGCCAGATGTATCCCGACCAGTCTCTCTATCCGGTCGATTCTGTCCCGCAATTGCTCCGCCGCATCAACGCCGCCCTCAGGCGTGCTGATCTGATCGCCGCGAGCGAAGACAGAGCCGACACAACCCGCTGGATGGCGCCCCTCATCGCCGATGCGGAAGCCGGTTTCGGCGGGCCGCTCCACGCCTACGAATTGATGCGGGCGATGATCGAAGCCGGCGCCGCCGGCGTCCATTTCGAGGACCAGCTCGCCAGCGAAAAAAAGTGCGGCCATCTCGGCGGCAAGGTGCTGGTGCCGCTCGCGCAGCATATCCGGACACTGAACGCCGCACGGCTCGCCGCCGACGTCGAAGGCGTCCCGACCGTCCTCTTCAGCCGCACCGATGCCTTCTCGGCCGAGCTTCTGACCAGCGACATCGACCCGCGCGATCACCGCTTCATCACCGGCGAGCGGACGGCGGAGGGGTTCTTCCGCATCCGCAAAGGAACGGGCCTGGAGTACGCCATCGCGCGCAGTCTCGCCTGTGCCCCCTACGCCGATCTTCTCTGGTGGGAGACGAGCGAGCCCAACCTCGCTCAGGCCGAGGAGTTCGCCGCAGCAATCCACCGCGAATTCCCGGAGAAGCTTCTCGCCTATAACTGCTCGCCGAGCTTCAACTGGGCGAAGCGGCTGACCCGGGAAGAGATCGCCAACTTCCAGCGCGCCATCGCCGCGATGGGTTATCGTTTTCAATTCGTCACTTTGGCCGGCTTCCACGCGCTGAACCACGCCATGTTCACGCTCGCGCGCGCCTATCGCGAACGCGGCATGGCGGCCTATTCCGAGCTGCAACAGGCGGAGTTCGCCGCCGAACGCGACGGCTATACGGCAACCCGCCATCAGCGCGAGGTCGGCGTCGGCTACTTCGATGCAGTGGCGATGGCAATTGCGGGCGGCGAAAGCGCAACGCTCGCGCTCGCCGGCAGCACCGAGCGGGCCGATTTCGCGCCGCCCGCCCCCGCAGTCGAGCGGCCCCCCCACGACGAAGGCCCCGCCTACGACAAAGGCCCCGCCTACGACAAATGCCCTGGCTTCGACGAAGGCCCCGGCTTCGACGAAGGCCCCGGCTTCGACGATGGTCTCGTGCACGGCCACGCCTGGGCGCAAGGCGAATTTTTCCGCGCCGGTGCGTAAGTCACGCAGAGGCAATCAGCCGGCTTCGCAGCCTTAACGAACGCTCCTGCATAGCTGCCCCGCAAGCGTCACCAGCGAACTGCCCGGACCCAGTGTCCTGCCCCCGTAGTGGCCGCCGCTTGCGGGCAACGGAGGGGATAAGCAGGCCACTGAAAATAAAGGGCCAGTGTGCCGAGGAAGTACGTCCATCGCGGGTAACAAGCATTGGAGTCGGCACACTGGCGCGCCGATTGACGCGCCAGGCCCACCGCCCTCTATCTCAGGTATGCTGCAATGGTTTGAATCCCTGCTGGAGCCGACAAAAGGGACCCCGACCGAGCCGCCCGCCGGCGGCCTCGTTCGCTTTTATTGGCATTTCGTGCGCCAGGTGCGCGGCCCGATCGCGGCCCTCTTCGCAACCGGCCTCGCCGTGGCGCTGCTCGACCTCACGATCCCGGTCTTCATCGGCCGCGTGGTGAAGCTGGTCGCAACCCTCCCGCCCGCACACCTCCTCGCCGTGGCGGGCCCCGAGCTTGTCGCCATGGCAGCGATTCTGCTGCTCGCGCGGCCCATCGCGGTCATCGCGCAGAACGTCGTCACCAACCAGATCATCAATCCCGGCGTCAGCAACATGATCCGCTGGCAGAGCCACTGGCACGTGGTGCGGCAAAGCTGGACATTCTTCCAGAACGATTTCGCCGGCCGGATTGCCAACCGCGTGATGCAAACCGGCCCCGCGCTCCGCGAAACCATCGTCGCGGGAATCACGGCGGTCTGGTACATCCTCATTTACGGCTCGAGCGCGATCGCCCTTCTCGCCGCAACGGACTGGCGGCTAGCACTTCCCGTCATCGCCTGGTTCGCCGGCTACGCAGCCCTCCTCGCCCTCTTCGTGCCGCGCATGCGCGAACGCTCGCGCGCGCTCTCCGAGGCACGCTCCAACCTCACCGGTCGCATCGTCGACAGCTACACGAACATCCTCACCGTCAAGCTGTTCGCCAGCGCGCGCGATGAAGATGCATTCGTCCGCGAAGCGGTGGACGTGCACACCTCTCGCTTCCGCCGCCAGACACGCCTGATCAGCTTCTTCGTCTGCGCGCTGATGGCGCTGAACGCGATGATGGTCGTGGGCACGGGGCTCGCCGCGATCCTCCTGTTCCGCGCAGGCGCGATCGGCGTCGGCGCCGTCGCAACCGCCCTGCCAATGGCGTGGCAGATCTCCAGCATGGCGGGCTCGGTCGCCGGAAACGTGAGCAGCATCTTCGAGAATGTCGGCGTGGTGCAGGACGGCATGCGCTCGATCGCCGTGCCACGAGACATGCCCGATCCTCCCGGTGCCAGGTCGCTGCACGTCACCAAAGGCGAGGTGCGCTTCGCGGGCGTCTATTTTGATTACGGCCGCCAACCAAGCCGCACCGCTCCCTTTGCGTCCGTCCTCCGCGGCATCGATCTCGTGATCGCCCCCGGGGAGCGGGTGGGCCTGGTCGGGCCGTCAGGCGCCGGAAAATCGACCCTGGTCAATCTGCTCCTCCATTTCTATCAGCCGGCCCGCGGTCACATCCTGATCGACGGCGTGGATATCGCCGAAGTTTCGCAAGAAAGTCTCCGCGCTCAGATCGCCGTCGTGACGCAGGATACCTCGCTTTTGAACCGCTCGATCCGCGATAACATCCGCTACGGGTGCCCGCTTGCCACCGACGCGATGATCGAGGAAGCGGCGCGGCGCGCCGACGCGCATTCCTTCATCACGACACTGGAGGACTGGCAGGGCCGCCGCGGCTACACCGCACACGTCGGCGAACGCGGAGTGAAGCTCTCGGGCGGGCAGCGCCAGCGCATCGCCATCGCCCGGGTGATCCTCAAGGACGCGCCGATACTGGTCCTCGACGAGGCAACTTCCGCGCTCGATTCCGAAGCCGAGGCCGCAGTCCAGGAGCAGCTCGACACCCTGATGCACCGCCGCACCGTCATCGCGATCGCCCACCGCCTCTCGACGATCGCGCGGATGGACCGCCTGGTGGTGCTCGACGCAGGCCGGATCAGCGAAACCGGCACGCACGCCGAGCTGCTGAAAGCCGGCGGGCTCTATGCGCGATTGTGGCGCCGCCAGTCGGGCGGCTTTCTGCCCGCGGCCGAGACGCAGCCGAAAGGAGGCGCGCGCATCGCCGTCGGAGCAACATGATTGACGGGCGCGCCGCGCCGGCACGATGATCCAAGCCAGCGAGCCTGCCCCCTGGACAACAGGTGTCAGAGTCGGACCACTGGAAGAGCCGGAGGGAAGCCATGGCACCTGTCTGGCCGCGGACGACGCTCGGCTTCGCCGCCCGTTCACAAGCATCTTCGTGCTTGCCCAAATCGGAGAAAACGCATGCAGCTCGATGCAATAGCGGTCGGGTACAATCCGCCGGACGATGTGAACGTGATCGTCGAGGTGCCGATCGGCGGCGAGCCCATCAAATACGAAATGGATAAAGAAGCAGGAATCCTGGTGGTCGATCGGTTCCTCTATACGCCGATGCGTTATCCCGGGAATTATGGCTTCGTGCCGCACACCCTCTCCGAAGACGGCGATCCGATCGACGTGCTCGTTGCCAACACCCGGCCAATCGCGCCTGGCGCGCTGATCAACGTCCGCCCGGTCGGCGTGCTCCAGATGACCGATGAGAATGGGCCGGACGAGAAGATCGTCGGCGTGCCGACGACCAAGCTCACGCGTCGCTATATGCACGTCCACGACATCACGGATCTGCCTGAGATCACGCTCCAGCAGATCCGCCATTTCTTCGAGCATTACAAGGACCTCGAAGAAGGGAAGTGGGTCCAGGTGAAGGGCTGGGGCAATGCCGCCGACGCACGCCGGATGATTGCCGAGGCGATGGCACGGGTGAAGCCCAAAGTCGGCGGAACAGCGAAAGTCAACTGACCAGTAACGTGCGCTTCGCTCCAGCCCGAGACGCTCCTCCCGAAGCCGAAGGCGAACAGACATGGCGCTGACGCCAGCCGAGGCAGCGGCCAGGTTGCGCGCTGCCGGCATCGCGGAGTCGGAGCGCGAAGCGAGGCTGCTCTTCGCGCATGCACACAACGCGCGGGGCGGCTCTGCCCCGGCACGGGGTGTCGCACCCGACACACTGTTCGCCGGGCTGGTGGAGCGGCGCGCGCGACGGGAACCGTTCGCGCTGATCGTCGGGCACCGCGAGTTCTGGAGCCTCTCTCTCGCCGTCTCGCCGGCAACGCTCATCCCCCGCCCGGAGAGCGAAACCCTTATCGAGGCGGCTCTCAAGGCGTTCCCGGAGCGCGCTAAGGTCAGGCGGATTCTCGATCTCGGCACCGGAACGGGCGCTTTGCTGCTGGCCCTGCTGAGCGAGTTTCCCGGCGCATGCGGGGTCGGCATCGATTGCGTGCCGGAGGCTTCCCTGCTCGCCGATGCCAACGCGCGCACGCTCGACCTGAACGGGCGGGCTCGGTTCCTGGCCGGCGACTGGGCCACGGCCATCGCGGGGTGCTTCGATCTCGTGGTCGCCAATCCGCCCTACGTGGAGCGGGGGGCGATCAGCACGCTGATGCCGGAAGTCAGCCTCTACGAGCCCCTGACCGCGCTCGACGGCGGGGTCGACGGGCACGATGCATATCGGAGCATCTTTGCCGACCTGCCGCGCCTTCTCGCCCCGCAAGGCAAGGCGATCGTCGAGCTCGGCGCCGGCGCAACGACAGCCGTCATCGCGCTGGCGCGGGGCGAAGGCCTCGCGGTCGCCGGGGTTAGCGCGGATTTAGCGGGCATCCCACGCGCCCTGACGCTGACTGCCGCGGCGGCAAAAAAATCATTTGGCAGCGGCGCTGCGGACGGTTAGCTTGCCTGCCAGGGTGAGGCCGCGTGCGGCGGCCGACTCCGGGGGCTCCGGGTGGGACTATCGGCTCCCTGCACGAGCGGGGGTGCTCCGAGGCCTGCGCTGGAGCGTGGCAAGGAAGCCAAGCGCGAAAAGAGTGTGCCTGGGTCCGCTATTGGCGGGATAGGGCAGGGATCGTGCCACCAGCGTGGTAGGCTGCGAACAGGAAGGCGCAACTGAGGCATGAACATCAAGCGGATGCGTGGGCGGAATCACCGTGGTGGGAGCGGCAGCGGGATGCGCCAGCACGGCGGGGGGGTTCCGCTCAACCGCAATCATGTGTTCGACAGCAACGGGCCGGATCTGCGCATCCGCGGCACCTCCCAGCAGTTGTTCGAGAAATACCTCCAGCTCGGGCGCGACGCGACGACCGGCGGCGACCGGGTCCTGGCTGAAAGCTATTTCCAGCACGCCGACCACTATTTCCGCATCATGAACGCCATGAACCAGGCGCAGCAGGGCCCGATGTCGCCGCAACAAGTCCCGCCGTCACGCTATCAGGGTGAACGTGACGGAGTGGACGCCGAGCTGGCAGACGGGGAGCCCGCCGGAATCGGCGATCAGCCGGAGGAGGACGACGCGCGCGAAATCCCGATCGGCACCCAACCCGCCGAGGGCCATCCCAACGGGCCGCAAAACTGAATCACGACTCCGCCCTCAAAGCCACGGCGAACCTCCCGAGCCAACGGAATCAAGCGCGCCACCGCATCTGCTTGACCCGATGGGGTTTTCTCGGTTAGCAGCCTGCTTGGCACGGTCCGGTCGCTCCGCGCACGCCGACAGAGAGCCGCGCGGTAGTTGGAGCGGGCGAGGGGAATCGAACCCCCGTGTGCAGCTTGGGAAGCTGCCGTTCTGCCATTGAACTACGCCCGCAGGCGCGAATTCGCGCTTATAGGGAAGGCGGGTTGACTGCGCAATCAGCGGGCCGTAAGCGTGGCGTCGGCGGAAGCCCGCCCCTCGTGATTTGTCTGGCCGGCTTGCGACGAGGTGAAAGAAACGCGCTAAAGAGGCCCGGGCGCGGCGGCAGCAGCTCGGCGTGCCGCGGAATTTCAGGCTGGGCCGGTGGAAAGGGCCCGCTTCGATGACCGATCCGAACTTCGCTCCCGCAACCCAGCTGGTGCACGGCGGAACCATGCGCAGCCGGTTCGCCGAGACCTCCGAAGCGCTCTACCTGACTTCGGGCTTCGTCTACGAAAGTGCCGAAGAAGCCGAGGCCACGTGCGAAGGCACGATCGATCATTACCAGTACAGCCGCTTCGCCAACCCGACCATCACGATGCTGGAAACGCGATTGGCCCTCCTGGAAGGTGCGGAGGCATGCCGTGTCGCGGCAACCGGCATGGCCGCGGTGCATGCCGCATTGTTCGCGGGGCTCCGGTCAGGCGAGAGATTGGTCGCCTCACGGGCGCTGTTCGGCGGCTGCCACTGGATCGTCTCGACGCTGTTGCCGAAATTCGGTATCGAAACGGAATTCGTGGACGCAACCGACCTTGCGGGATGGGCAAAAGCGCTTTCCCGGCCGACCGCCCTGGTGCTGCTCGAGACCCCGTCCAACCCGATGCTGGAGATCATCGATCTTTCGGCGGTAACCAGGCTCGCGCACGCCGCCGGTGCGCTCGTCGTCGTCGACAACGTATTCGCGACGCCGCTGCTTCAGCAGCCGCTCACTCTCGGCGCAGACATCGTGGTTTATTCCGCAACCAAGCATTTCGACGGCCAGGGCCGCGTGCTCGGGGGCGCGGTGCTCGGGCAAAAGAACTGGATCGAAGGAACGCTGCACCCCTTCCTGCGCAACACCGGCGGCACACTCTCGGCCTTCAATGCCTGGGTGCTGTTGAAGGGGCTGGAAACGCTCTCGCTCAGGGTCTCGGCGGCGGGGCAAACGGCGGCCCGGATCGCCGATTTTCTGGCCGGGCGGCCAGAGGTCGCCCGGGTGTGGTATCCGTTCCGCGCGGATCACCCGCAGGAGCGGCTGGCTCGCGCGCAGATGCGCGGCGGGGGAACCGTGGTGAGCTTCGCGCTGAAGGGCGGCAAGAGCGCCGCATACGGCGTTCTGAACGCGCTCCGGTTGATTGCGATTGCGAACAATCTGGGTGATACCAAATCTTTGGCCACCCACCCGGCGACCACGACGCATTTGAAAATCGGTGCCGCAGAGCGGGCCAGGCTTGGAATCACCGATGCGGTGATCCGGCTTTCGGTCGGCCTCGAAGATGCGGCGGATCTCGAGGCGGACCTGGGCGCGGCACTTGCCGCCGCATGGCGGGAACGCAAAGCGGCGTGAGAGCCCGCCTGGACACGGCCGGGAGCGGAGGATGGCGGGGGATTATTCGCAGACGACGCGCGGCATCCGGGTGATCGTGCGTCCGTTCTACCTCGAGGACCAGTCGGAACCCGAGGAAAACCACTTCGTTTGGGCCTATCGCGTGAAGATTGAGAACCGCGGAGACGTCGCCGTGCAGTTGTTGCGCCGCACTTGGCAGATCACCGACGCACACGGCCGCGTGCAGCACGTGCACGGAGCGGGCGTGGTGGGCGAGCAGCCGCTGCTCGAGCCCGGCGAAGCGTTCGAATACACCTCCGGCACCCCGCTCGAGACGCCATCCGGCTTCATGACCGGTGCTTATCACATGATGGTCGCCGCCTCGGGCGAGTCGTTCGACGTGGCGATTCCAACCTTCAGCCTTGACAGCCCGCACCAGAACCGGCGCGTGCACTGAGGCCGGGATCGAACGTGACTTGCCTCTCGGTGGCATATGCCCAATATCCTAGGGCAAGCGCGGCTTTCATCATGCATCCAGGAAAAAAGGAATCTGTTCGTGCACGACATGACTTCTGTTGCCGGCACGGCGCCGGCTCGCCCAAGCCGGGAAGAGGCCGAGGAGGCCGTGCGCGTGTTGCTGCGCTGGACGGGGGATGACCCGACGCGCGAGGGGCTCATCGACACGCCCGGGCGCGTGATCCGGGCGTATGAGGAATTCTATGCCGGCTACGACGAGGATCCAGTTTCGATATTAAAACGAACTTTCGAAGAGACAGACGGCTACGACGACATCATTCTGTTGCGTGATATCCGCTTTGAGAGTCACTGTGAGCATCACATGCTGCCGATTATCGGCAAGGCACATGTCGCCTACCTGCCGGCCCGTCGCGTGGTGGGGATCAGCAAGCTCGCCCGCGTGGTCGAGGCTTTCGCGAAGCGCTTGCAGATTCAGGAGAAACTGACAGCACAAATCGCCAACACGATCAACGAGGTACTGGAGCCGCGCGGCGTCGCCGTGGTGATTGAAGCCGAGCACCAATGCATGTCGACGCGCGGCGTGCACAAGCCGGGCGTGGCAATGGTGACCAGCCGGATGCTCGGTGCATTCCGAGCCGATCCGGCGACGCGGCGCGAATTGCACGCGCTGATCGGAAGCCGCCTGAGCTGCGCTTAACGAGGAGCGATCCGCCGCCCAACACGTCTCAGCGGCGGAACCGGCCGCCGCCCTGGGAGCTTCCGCCGAACGTACCCCTGCCGGCTTCACGGCCAAGGCGGTCCTGCTGGAGCTGGCGGTAGCCGGTCGTGCCGAGGGTCGAATTGCCTCCCTGCCCCGCATGACGGCCGCCGCCGGAGGGCGCCTCCACCGGATTCCAGGCGCCGCCGCTCCATTTCTGCCAGCCGCTTCCGCTGTTGCGATAAACGTTGCCGTCCCGCCCGGCATAGACGTCGCCGCCGGCGCCCTGCACGGCACCGCCACGCGTGTTCGTGGCGGCGTTGTGATAGCCGGCTCCTTGCGCGCCGCTCGAGGAGGTGAAAGCGCCAGCCGATCCGTGGACGTTGCTTCGGCTTTGCGTGTTCACGCTCTGGTTCGGGCCGGCCAGGCTGCTCGAGCCCCAGCGGCCGTATTCGTTCCAGTTCTGGTTGGTCGAGCCGGTCACACCGCTGCGCCCGTTGTACCAGCTCGCATGGGCACTGCCGCTGCCATTGCCCCACGCGGCACTGCCGTGCGCGTAGCTGCCGGTCGTCGGGTTGTAGGCTGACCACGCACCCGCGCCCCCATAGGGGCCATAGACGGCACCGCCGGCAGCCCATGCTCCCGTACTCGGGTTGTAATAGCGCCCGCCCGTGGCCGTAGCATAGGGACCGTAAATCGTGCCACCCCGCGCCCAGGCACCGGTTGTCGGGTTGTAATAGACGCCGCCCGGGTAGCTGTAGGGGTACGGATAGTAGATCGGAACCGGGCCAGGAATGACCACCGGCGGATAATAATAGCCGGTGCCGTAGACGAGCAGGCCGGCGGAAACGAAGCCCATCACATAACCCGCGGTGTAGCCGTAGGTGATCGTCGCCGGTGTCGCAGCGTACACCTGGACGTATGTTACGTTGTAATAAGGAAAGTCGGGAGGGATCGTGCTGATGGCATGGGGGATGTTGTCGGCGAGCGCCCAGGGGCCGGTGGGCGAAGAGCCAACGAACCAGGCGCCGTTCTGGCAGACATAGTAGCTGGTGCCGACTTTCAGCACGACCGCGGCTGCGTTGACCGCGTAGAGCATCGCCGTGCCGGGAATCGGCGCAAAGTGCGGCGCCCCGGAATAGATCACGCTTGGCGCGACCGAGCCGCGCTTGAGGGTAGCAGTGGTCGGAATTTGCGCCTTCAGAACCGCCTCTTCGGCCGCGACCGTCCCCGGCACGGAAGCAAGCACCGGAGCCGCCGGGTCCCCTTGCGGAATTTGCGCGAAATCGGGCGGAAGCCGGTTGGTGGCAAAGCCCCAGGGGCCATCGAGGCGGGGTGCCGCAAACCACCGGCCCGAGAACAATACATAGAATTTTCCAAGCTGAGGATCGAAGAAAAGGGCACTCGCCGTGTTCTCGACGCGCTGGAGCCCGGTTCCCGGAATGGGCTCGAACTGAGGAGGCCCGGCGGTGACGATGATCTCCGCGGGCCCCGTGCTGACGAAGATGGTCGGAACGCGGTCAGCAGCGGGCGGCGCATGCGCCGGGATGAACTTGTGCACGTCGGCAAAGTTCGCGGTGTCGGGCAACGCATTGAAGGCCGGCGGAAGGTGGCTGATCGGCGTGTACGGTCCGCTCGCCGCCGGCGCCTGAAGCCAGACGCCGTTGGCCAGGAGATACCACGTCCGACTCGATTCGAAGACGTCCCAGTTGGTGTTGACGGCAAACGAAAGCCCAGGCGCGCCGGTCGGAGCAAGCACGGGCGTGCCATCAAAGACGATGAGGCTCGCGGGGCGGCTCGCCGTGAAGATCACTGGGGGTGTGTTGTCGACCGCGACAGAAGCCACCGGCGACTGGTTCAGGCTGAGCAGGACCGACGCCAAAGGCACGGCGCGCGTTTGCATCGCGGCGGGCAGGGCCGCGCGGAGTTTCGCTTCGAGAGCTGCCGCCGCTTCGGTATTCAGGGCAGGAAAGTGGCTCGCGAGCAGGCGGGGGTCGGAAAGATAGACGACGCCGGCCGCTTCGTCTGTTCTGGTCGCGAGCGAAACGTCAACGGTTCCGAGCAGCGGGGCAGGCTCGCCCGGGCGATGAATGGCGATCGCGGCGCGGGTGGTCAGGGTCTTTCGATCCGGCCACGAAACCGCCTGCGGCTGATAGACGGTGACGGTGGCGCCATTCGTCGTGAGGGTATGCGGCCAGGAGGAAGCAGCAGCGAGCGTGGCAACCGGAAGCGGCGGCAGCGGTGGTGGTGCGGTCTCGGCGAAGGCCAGCGGAATGGCCGGCCGGGCGAGCAGGAGCGCCGCCGCAAGCAGGGCAGCGCTCGCATGGGCAGTGGCGGCGTGGCGCACGTGCTTCTCCTACAGCAACAGCACCCTGACTGGAATCGCCAGATACCGGTCAGGATGATGAAATTGCTCGAGAAAACAAAGACAGGGCGTGTTCAGCCAGCCTGAACGCGCTCGAGTGTCCTGCCCCCGTCGGTTGTTGCCCTCGGCAACAACCGCAAGGGGATCGAGAGGTGCGGCCGGTTTCAGCGATACGAGGCCCCCCGCTGATCGGCGGGCAGAACCATCAGCGCTGCCTTCATCTTGCCGAGTGCGGAATCCACCGACATCTGGCCCGCGAACGCCGCCGTCAGCACCTTCGAACCGACATCGACCACCGACGGCTGGATCACGTTGTCGATCATCGGATAGGCAGTGTAGCCCTGGCCGGTCAGGCCAAGCAGCCCATGGTAGAGCGGATTGGTCGCCGCAAAACCCTCACGGTCGGGGACGAGGCCCGCATCCGCAACGATCTTCTGCCCCTGCGCGCTCATCAGGAATTCGAGGAATGAAGCGGCCTCCTTCTTGTGGTTGGAGGTGCGCATGATCGAGAATCCATCGCCCGGAAACTGGATGACCGCACTCATATCGCTCGTCGCGTAGGGCGGCACGAACGCGCCGAGATCCTTGCCAAGCTTGTCGTAGAGCTGCTGGAGGTTCCAGTTTCCCTTGACGATCATCGCTGCCTCGCCATTGGCGAACCGCGCGACCGTGTTGTTGGTGGTCAAGACATCGGAATTCGTGCAGCCCTTCGCGCGGAGATCGACCCAGCGCTGCACCTGCGCCTCGATCGCCGGCGCGGTCCAGGGAATCGAACCATCATAAAGCTGCTTCCACTGCGGCAGCTTGTAGATGCCCGCCATGAGGTAGCTCAGGTCGTAGTAAGGATAGAACTCGGCATTCAGATTCTGGCTGCCGCTGCCGTAGAGCATCGGCGTGATCCCCGCAGCCTTGAGCTTGCTGCAATCCGATTCGAGCTCGGCCCAGTTGCGCGGCGGCCCCGAAAGGCCTGCCTTCTGAAAGAGGGCCTTGTTGTAGAAGCCGATGTAGAACTGGTCCTCGAGCGGCACGACATAGACCCCTTTCGCAGGGTCGAAATCGGCCGCCGACCAAGCGAGCCCGATCATCTCCTTGAGCGTCGCCGCCGGCAGAAGCGGCGAGAGATCGGCCAAAAGATGCTGATATTTGAGAGCGAAGAGCCCCGTCCACATCACGGCGAGATCGGGCGCCTTCCGCGCCATGGTCGCGGCGGTGAGGAGGGCGAAGTAGTTGTCCGCCGGCTGGCCCACAACGTTGATGGTGACACCTGGGTGCAAGGCCTCGAACGCCTTGGCCAAATCCCGCGTCGCGGTCGCGTTGACCTCGGTCCCGTAGTTTTCCCACAGCGTGAGGCTAACCGGCGCGGCCTGAACCGTGAGCCCGGTGCCGACCAGGAGAGCGGCACTCAAGGCGGCCAGAGCGAACCAGCGCACCGGCGAGCGGCATCGCTCCTGTGCACAACCCGCGGTAGACCCTGATTTGACGGGCGAAGACGGGCACGCCGTTTCTTGCCGAATCATTGCATGATCCTCCCTTGCTCCAGCCCCGTTTCCTGTGGCACGGCTCGCATCTCTCCGTCGATGCACGCGCCAGGCAGCCGATTGACCGCGCATCTTGATCAGGAATAGTGCCAATGCAAGTGGGGTCGCCCCTTTGCCAAGCGTTGGAGGCTTTCGTGGATGAGTCCGATGCGCGCTACCCGAGCCTTGCCGGGCGGGTGGTGTTCGTCACGGGTGGCGCCTCCGGCATCGGTGGCGGCATCGTCGCACATTTCTGCGCCCAGGACGCCCGTGTGAGCTTCATCGATATCCAGCGCGAGGACGCAGAGCGGCTGATCGCCGGGATCGCTTCCCGTGGCCATCGGCCGCCGCGGTTTTTCCCTGCCGATCTCAAGGAAATTCCGGCTCTTCAGGCAGCGATCGCCGGAGCCGCCCGGCTGGATGGTCCGATCCGCGTCTTGGTGAACAACGCCGCGAATGACGACCGCCATCAGGTCGAGAAGGTAACGGAAGCGTACTGGCAGGACCGCATGGACGTCAATCTGCGCCACCAGTTCTTTGCTGCCCAGGCGGTGCGGCCGCAGATGCGGGAAGCCGGCGGCGGCTCGATCATCAACTTCGGCTCGATCAGCTGGATGAATTCCGAGCGCGATTGCATCGCTTACGTGACCGCGAAGGCGGCCGTCGGTGGGCTCACGCGCGGCCTTGCGCGTGAGCTGGGGCCGGAACGGATACGGGTGAACTGCGTGGTGCCGGGCTGGGTGATGACGGATCGGCAGCTTGCGCTTTGGGTCACCGAGGAGGGCGAGCACGAGATGGACCGCAATCAGTGCCTCCCCGGCCGGCTCGTGCCGGCCGACGTCGCCCGCATGGTGTTGTGGCTCGCAGCAGATGACAGCCGGATGTGCACCGCCCAGAACTTCATCGTCGATGCCGGCTGGACCTGATGCAAGGCGGCTGTTGCCCGGTAGCCAATCCAGCAGGCGGGCGGGAGCCAGCCGGCTGAGCGATTCCGGCAAACCGGTCGCCACCCCGCGCGTCTGACGGTTCAGGCAGCGTTGGTGCGGAATTTCTGATGTCACAAGCGAGGGCCGGGATCGTGCCCATGCAGCGGCGGGGAACCGCGGCAGGAGAGAGAGCGCGAGCGTGGTGGTTGCTGGTCAGCCCGATGGCTGTCCTTTGGGCCGGCTTCCTGGTGCTGCCGATCGCTCAGGCCATCTATTATAGCCTGACGAACTGGAACGGCTTCACCGCCCGCTGGATCGGTTTCGAAAACTACCGTCAGATTTTTGCTGACCCCACCTTCGCCACGGTGATCGGCAATAACGGGATTCTCCTGCTCGCCGTCCCGTTCGCGGTACTCGTCCCGTTCGTTTTCGCGCTGTTGATCGACGCGCACCCGCCTGGCTGGCAGCTCTTCCGCACCTTGATCTTTCTCCCGGCGACCCTTTCGTGGGTCGTGATCGGAATTGTCGCCGTTCACGTCTTCGCCCCCGGCGGCGCCCTCTTTGCGGCGCTCGGAGAGATCGGTGTCCGCTTCAACCTCCTCGGCAACATCCATACCGCGATCATTCCGATCTTCCTCACTTTCATCTGGTCGCAAGTGGGGCCGAACACGCTGATCTTCCTGATCGGGTTGGCGGCTCTCGACCGCTCGTGCATCGAGGCCGCGCACATCGATGGCGCGGGTCCGGTTGGCGTTTTCCTGCACGTCACCTTGCCGCTGCTGCGGCGCTTCGTCCTGTTTGCCCTGACGACCACTCTGATTGCCGCCTTCACGGCATTGTTCAGCCTGATTTTCGTGATGACCGGCGGCGGCCCCGGGTTTGCCACCACCACGCTCGAGTTCTTCATCTACCGCCGCGCGTTCAACCAGGGCGCATTCGGCGCAGCCGCTGCACTCGGCATCATTCTCTTTCTCCTCGTTGCAGGAGTCACCTTCGTCCTGATGCGCGTGATCCGCTATGACCGTGACTAGACGAAAGCCGCCGTCCTGGCGCCGTCGCATGCGCTTCGCGGGAACCGCGGCTCTCATCGCGGTGATGATCGTGATGCTCTATCCCTTCTGGTACATCACGCGCGTCTCGCTCGGCGAAATGTCGACAAGCGGCACCCCCGTGGGGCTGACGGCAGCGGCCTGGCGCGTTTTGTTTCGCAGCCTGCCGATCCTGCGCCAGGTCGCCAACTCTTTCATCGTGACCGGTGGGGCGATCGCGCTGATCCTCGGCTTCAGCGCGATGGCGGGCTTTGCCTTCGCGCGGCTCGGCAACCGCGGCTCGGCCCGGCTATTCCTCGGCGTGGTCGCCACCATGATGATTCCGATGCAATCCATCATCGTCACCGAGTTCGCCAACGTCGCCCGGCTGGGCCTGGTCGACAACCCGGCAGGGGCAATCCTCTCCTACGCCGCGCTTGGCATTCCTTTCGGCGTCTTCCTGATGACGACATATTATCGCGATCTGCCCCGCGAGCTCATCGAGGCGGCGCTCGTCGATGGGATGTCCTATCCGCAGATTTTCCTCAAGATCGCCTTGCCGCTGAGTGCACCGGCGCTGATTGCTGTCGGCGCATTGCAATTCGTCCAGATCTGGGACGATCTCCTGGTAGCGCTGATCATCTTGCAAAGCCCGCTCGTGCGCACGATCACCGTCGGTCTCGCCGTTCTGCAAAGCGGCCATTTCCCGAATATCCCGGTGCTGATGGCCGGCTCGCTGCTCAGCGCCTTGCCGGCGGCGCTGGTGTATCTTGCCTTCCAGCGCCACCTC
>JBOHMN010000527.1:0-1752 GCA_050730175.1 Acetobacteraceae bacterium
CGCCAAGGACGCGGCGAGGACGAGGTGCACACACGACGCCGGTGAACGGAGTGATACGCGCCCTCCGGTCGCTATGCACTCAGTGAACCGGCGCGAAATGACGAGAAGACACCCGCCGCGAGACGAACGAGCGAGGATGCGCGAGCGAGCGAGCGATCATTACGGGGTGAAACAAATAAAAATGACGGCCGAAAAATAGAAGCGAGCGAGCAACGTGTGTGCGTTGTTCCATATAAGACAAGATACAAGAGGGAGAACGGTTACGAGGCGATGCCCAGGGTGGCATAGAAGCGCTCTTGAGCAGCCGGGCCGGCCTGACGGGCGAATTCAGCGGCGAGCTGAATGATCGCGACGTACGCGAGGATGTGACGAGCGCTGACCGTGTTGCCGTGAGGATCGACCAGGTCGGGACCGCGAACGGTGAACCCGTCCCACACACCCTCGAGGACGCGCTCCTGCCGGTACAAGGTGATCAGGCGCAGTGCCTGTCGTGAGGGCTTCCTACGCCCAGAGCGCCAGAGTTGGGCCGTCTTGCGCGATACCCCGCACCAACGCGCCAGGTCGGCGGCAGTGGCGAAGTCCAAGAGCGGATTACGCAGCACTCCCATCGGTGGGCAGTGAGACTACGCCTCACCCGGAGCGGTTTGACAAGCGAGGGTGCAAAGCCTTGGAGTCGCAGCCAAAGCGGAGCGAGCCGCGCACACGTACAGCTCATTGCCACGCCGAACGGCAGCAGCCAGCTCACACCAGGCGCGCGCCTGGGGCCAGTCCACGGAGGGCAGGCGATCGGCCGGCGGTAGCCGATCACATACGCGAGCACCGCTGACCCCCACCGCACGCGGGAACGGTTCGGCGATGGGAGGGGGGTACGAAGTGCACCGGAGCGCGATGGGAGCCGCGACGATGCACCCGTACCGATGGGCAATGGTCGATGCGCGCACAAACCGCATCCTGTTCCCAGGGCAATGGTGGTCAACATTCCCCCGGGATACGCGCGAGGCCGACGTACAGCCCCCAGGAGCGGCGAGCAGTATAAACGGCTACTTCGCATAAGGTATATTATGACAAATTCATCCTTTTGCTGTGCGCCCTGCGCTCGCCGCAACTGATTTGCGCAACCGTCGCAAGCGTATTTTCAGATCCTAATGGTTGCTGCGGCTACCGAGCGTGGCGGCTGACCGGAACCAGTCCACCGCCGTGGCGCGATCATCGGCAGCTCGGCTGGCCGGCGCGGGCCCCCAGGTCCAATAGAGAGCCATATAGCCGTAGTTCTCCGTCTGGCCTGCGACGCTGTGGCCATACGCAAACAGGAACTGGAATCCCGGGTGTTGGGGGTTAATCGTGTAGTCGGCGCCGAAATCGAGATCGACGGCATATTGCGAGAGCGTCTGGTTCGCCGCTGAGCGTCCGTGTGCGAACAGTTCGGGTCCGACGGTCCATTTCTTCGACACTTCATAAGTGACGATGGTCCCACCAAACGGGTAGTTCCTCCCTCCCGGAACCTCGTCGCTGATATTGATCCCACCTCCTCCGTCGATCGACCAGGCACCGAATGTTTTCTTTACATAGAGCGGAATCTTCCAGGACGGCTTCCCCGCTCCCAATCCCCGCGAGGCATCCCCCCAGGGCAACTCCATCATCAAAAAGGTTCCAATCATCGGCCAGCGTTTGGTCTCTGGAAGCAATTGCATCTGAAAGCCGACCTCCCCATCCGTCGGTCCAAAGGTGGTTGGCCTGCCGCTTGGGATAGAC
>JBOHMN010000528.1:0-2683 GCA_050730175.1 Acetobacteraceae bacterium
AATCGAGCGTGGGCGTTGGGCCAAGCGGGGCGACGAGGGCCAGCGCCGCACGCAGGCGCCGGAGCGCGATGCGGAGCTGATGCACGCCTTCCGGATCACGCATGTCCTCCGCGGCGGCCTGATTGCAAAGCAGGTGGGCGAAAATGGAGCGAAAGATCATGCGGAAGGCATCGTCCAAGGAAAGCCCGGCCTGAAGTTGGATGCGCGGCGCACGGCGCGCCGCGGGAGGCCGGTTGCGCGCCAGTGCCGCGCCGCGCTCGGCCTTGCTGGAGAGAGAGGGACGCAGCGGAGCGATCTCGGCGAGACGCACTGCCACTTCGAAAAGCGCAGCCTGGTCGCCTCGTTTCAGTTCGAGCTCGATCTCGGAGATTGGTTGCGTGCGCTGACCGGCTTCGATCGTCCCCTGGTCGAAGGCGATTTCGAGGTCGGCGCCCGAGACGTTGAGGCGGCGCGTGCGGCGATGCACGAGCGTTCGGAACAGAGGCTCGAGCACTACGCCGTCGAACAGCGCCCGGATATCGTCGGGAAGTTGCCAAAGAAGCGAGGAGGGGTCAGCGGTCATGCCGGTCGCGGGCGCTTCCCATTCGCCGCGCGTGAGCGCGTGTGCGCCGGGCAAGGGCGCGCGCTTCACGGTCGCGATGAAGCGTCGGCCAATCCCGCGAATGCGAAATGAAATGCCGGCCTCGGCGAGCGTACCCGCGGCGGTATCGTAGTAAGTCGAGGTCAGATGACGCACCTGACCGTTGTTGCGGGCAAGGGTTGCAATCAGCGGAGCGTCGATCAGGCGGGCAAGGTCGGCGGGATCTACGAGCAGCTTGAGCTCTAGTTCGGTGTTGCGCGGGGTGGGGTGCGCCGCGTTCTTGCCTGCGCTCGAAGCCGCGCCTGTCATTTCAGGGCGGCGCTGAGTTGTGCGGGATCGACTGCGATCGTAACCCCGGCTCGTTCCTGCTCCAGCAGCATCACCACGCGGGAATCCCGCTCCGCCCAGCCGCGATTCATGGCCTCCGTCAGTTCTTCCAGCGTGAGGTTGACAAGGCGCATCGGAACCCCGAGCTCGCGGCCGAGTGCCACGGCGAGCCCGACATCCTTGTGCGCGAGGCGGAGGGCGAAGGTCGCAGGATCGTATCGGTTGGGGAGGAACTGCTCGATCAGTCCATCGAGCGTGCGGCGACGGCCGAGCATGCCCTGGCGAACGGCCTGGAAGAGCGCGATCGGCTCGACGCCGGCCTTGACCCCGAGGCAGAAGACCTCGGCGAGCACGGCGAGGACGCCATAGTTGGCACAATTATGCACAAGTTTTGCGACGCTCGCGGAGCCGCTCGGGCCGATATAGCGCGGCTCATCGCCGATCGCCTCGAGCAGCGGGCGGAAGCGGGTGAAAACGTCCTCTTCACCGCCGACCCAGATCGCGAGCTTGCGCGTTGCAGCACCGCGCGGCCCGCCGCTGACGGGGCTGTCCAGCATGGCGAGGTCGCGCTCTCTGAAGGCTCCGTGCAGGCGGCGTGCGAGTGAGGGCGAAATGGTGGAAAGGTCGAACCATGCGGCACCGGGAGCGAGGCCCGCGATGATGCCGTTTGCGCCGAGCGCGACTTCCTCGACCTCGGACGGTCCGGGTAGAGACGTGAAGACGGCCGCCGAGTCGGCGGCGGCCGCGGCGGGCGTTGCGGCCCAGATCGCGCCGCTCGCGAGATGGGGTGCCGCGTGCGAACGGTCACGATCATGCACGACGAGCTGATGCCCGGCGGCCTGCAGGTTGGCAGCCATGTGCCGGCCCATATTGCCGAGCCCGATGAAGCCGATGCGCATGGCCGTTCCTCCCCGATTGGCTCGTGATCGGGGAAATCAGTATCAGGGCGCACGCGCATGGGCCATTGCCGGTGCGCCGCGGCGAGCGATCCGGGGGTGAGCCATGACGGTCAGGATCATCGATGTGCGCGAAGAGACGCGGCCGATCGGCTCGGCGATCCGCAACGCCTATATCGACTTCACGCAGATGACGACCAGCCTGGTTGCCGTCGTCACCGATGCGGTGCGCGGCGGGCGGCGCGTGATCGGCTACGGCTTCAATTCGAACGGCCGCTATGGGCAGGGCGGATTGATCCGGGAGCGATTCGCGCCGCGCCTTCTAGCCGCCGATCCGGAGACGTTGGCGGACGAAACGGGCGGCAATCTCGACCCCGACCGGGTGTGGGCAGTGATGATGCAGAACGAAAAGCCGGGCGGGCACGGCGAGCGTTCGGTCGCGGTCGGCACGATCGACATGGCGATCTGGGATGCCGTTGCGAAGATCGCGGAAAAGCCGCTGTTCCGTCTGCTCGCGGAGCGGCACGACCGCGCGGCAGATCCGCGCGTCTTCGTCTACGCGGCCGGCGGCTACTACCACCCGGGCAAGGATCTCACCGCGCTTTGCGCAGAGATGCGGAGTTACGTGGCGCGCGGCTACACGGTCGTGAAAATGAAGATCGGTGGCGCACCGACCGAGGAAGACAGAAGGCGGATCGACGCGGTGCTGCAGGAAATCGGCGGCAAGGCACGCCTTGCGGTCGATGCGAACGGGCGATTCGATCTGGAGACGGCCATCGCCTACGCGAAGATGCTCAAAGAATATCCGCTCTTCTGGTACGAAGAGCCGGGCGATCCGCTGGATTACGCTTTGCAGGCAGCGCTTGCTGCGTTCTATCCG
>JBOHMN010000529.1:0-11876 GCA_050730175.1 Acetobacteraceae bacterium
CAACGGCCGAGCGGTGGTGCTGGGCAGCGCTACTCTCGGCAAGGGGCTTGTCCAGACGATCGAGCAACTGCCGAACGGCGGCGAACTTTTCGTCACCTGGAGCCGGGTTCTGGCACCGCGCGGCTGGCCGATCGAGGGGTTGGGCGTGCTGCCCGAGGTTTGCACGAGCCATGGCCCATTGTGGCTCGATCGCCAACTCGCCTGGCTCGCCCAAGGAGTGCAGCCGATGGCGCGTGCCATTTACGAACACGAGACGGCGCGTGCGCCGTTGCCACTGGCGCAAATTCTGGGCATTCGAAGCGCCTGCCCTGCGGCAGTTGGCAGCGAGGCAGACATGGCGGCTGCGCGGTTTCTGGTTGACAATCCTGCCGCCTATGCTGCGGCCCTGCTGCCGCCGCCCGGGCGGCCGCTCAGCGCGCCAGCGCGCTGACTTGACGCTGGGCACCCGGATGCGCAATTTTTCGTCGACCCAAGGATATCGTCATGGCCAAAAGCAACACCATTCAAGTCAAGCTTGTCTCGTCTGCTGATACGGGCGTGTTTTATGTGACCAAGAAGAATACGCGCACGAAGACAGGCAAGCTCGAGTTCCGCAAATACGATCCGAAGGTTCGCAAGCACGTCGCCTTCAAGGAAGGCAAGATCAAGTAGGGCACGGCTTGAGCGAAGCGGCGGGGCGCGCGGCGCCGGAACTCACGCGGCGAGTGCTGCGTCCGGTACGATCGTTGCTTTAACGCAACGCATTGCGCGGGCCGTAGAGATCGCCTCGGTGATGCCGGCCTCGGAAAACGGGAACCAGGCCTGCATCTCACGGAACGGGTAGCGGGCGTGCGCGCGGTCGAGCATCTTGATACCCAGAGCGATGTCATCGGCGGTGAAGGCCCAACTGCCGAGGATCGTGATGTCCTTGGTGCAGATACGATGCCAGTTCGTTGCGATGGCGCCGGCATCGGTGAACTGACCCATTTCGATGTAGGTGCCGCCGTCGCGCAGCATTTCGATGCCTTCGGGGCCGGCGGAGGGATGGCCGCTGCAATCGATGGCGACGTCGGCGCCGAAGCCGCCGATCAGGTCCCGCGCTTTTCCGATCCGCGCTGCGCCGGGCTGGAGATTGGTGATATCGATGGTCGCCGCGGCGCCAAAGCGGCGGCAGAGTGCGAGGCGCGGTTCCTCCGGGGCGCCTACGACGATGACGCGGCCTGCGCCCATCTCGCGGGCGGCGACGATGGCGAGCGCGCCGATCGGGCCGGAGCCCTGTATCAGCACGGTATCGCCGGCGTTGAAGCAGCCGATTTCCTGTGCCCGGCGGAAGGCACGCAGGCAGGAGGTCAGCGGCTCGGCGAGGGTCGCGAGCCAGAGTGGCATGGCGTCGGGGAGGCGGTAGATTTTCGTGCCGGGTAGCATGTCGAGATCGACGTATTCCTCTTCTGCCCAGCCACCCCACAGATGCGGAGGTTTCTCGAACCCGAGATAGCGCCCGTAGTAGACGGGAGTGAGGCACTTGTTCGCGTGCCTGGGATAATGGACGCAGTAATAGCAGCGACCGCAGGGCATGAGCGGTGGGATCATGACCTTTGCGCCGACGGTGAGCGGATTGCCCATGTAGTCTTCGTGGAGTGCTGGGCCGATTTCGGTGATGACGCCGGCGACCTCGTGGCCGAGCGTGAATGGCCAGGGCAGTGGCTTCGGCCAGTGGCCGGCGAGGATATGTAGATCCGTGCCGCACACGCCGCAGGCGGCGACGCGGAAGAGGGCTGCGTTGGCGGGGACGGCAGGGCGTGGGACGGTACGAATGATCGGCGGCGCGCCGGGACCGGCGAACGTCGCGACGCGCACTTCATTCGTCATGGCCGGGCCCTCATGCGGCGGCGCGGCGCATCCGCGCGTATTGCATGAGCGAATCGTCGGCAACCGGCTCGGTCGGGGTGAAATCACGGTGTGCGATCCAATCCGGGCGCGTCGGCGTGCGGATGTAGTTCGAGACCGCGTTCAGAGTGAGGTAAACGATCTTGCGCGGATAGGGGGTGATGTTGCTCGCCGAGCCGTGCACGAGGTTGCCGTGGAACATCAGGACGGCGCCCGGCTTCCCTGTTGGTGCGACGATACCCCCTTCGTTGACCAGGCGGGTGACGACTTCCTTGTCGAGCGTCCAGAGCGGGTAGGAGGTCGTTGCGAGGTCGTGGCCCGCCGCTAGCGTGCCGTGGCGATGACTTCTCGGGATCAGCATCAGCGGGCCGTTGATCGGCATCACCTCGTCGAGGAAGACGGAGATATTCATGGCGCGTGGTTCGGGCATGCCATCGTCACGCACTCAGGTGCCGTAATCCTGGTGCCATTGCCAGACGTCGCCGTCGAAGGCGGCCTTCGCGTTGATCTTGAACTGATGCATGTAGAGCTTGTCGCCGAAAACCTGTTCGACCGGGCGAATCAGGCGCGGATGGGCGCCGAGGCGGCGGAAGGCTTCGTTGTACGTATGGGCGGCGAAGGCGGTGCGCGGTGCGCCGGTTTTCTCGCGCCAGATTTCCCGACGGTCCTGATCGAAGATGCTGACGGCTTCTTCGGCGAGGAGTGCCACTTCCGCCGGCGCGAAAACCTCCGGGTGGAAGAGATAGCCTTCCCGGTGGAAGGTCTCGATTTCGCTCTGGCTGAGCTGCATGGCTTGCTTCCTCCTGTGCGCCGCGGCGCGGAGGCCTCAGGCTTGTCTGCATCCTGGGGCGAAAAATGCCATTGTGGCAAGGGAAACGGGATGGTGTCGCTGAGAACAGCGGCGGAACAGCGGGGCGGGTGGTCGCGGAGCGGGTTTCGCGGGCCGATTTGCGTGGGGTTCGCGGCGAAGTGCGGGCGGGCGATATCAGCGGCGAATCAACGGGCGAACAGCCGGGCGATGGTGTTGTCGCCCAGACGAGGTCAGGCGGCTTCCACGGGCGCCTGCGCCGCGGGTTCATTCGATCGCTTGGTGAGCAGATCGGGGCGATGCCGACCAGAGCGGCGGAACATCGTCATGACGCGGAAGCGGTGATTGGTTGATTTTACGATCCCGATCACGGCTTCGATGGCCCACTGGTCCTTGCGGTACATGGGAAGCACCTGGTCGAGCCAGACCACGCGTGCCCCTTCGGTCATGCCCACTGCCAGCGATCGCATGACGACGTTCCGCTTGACCATTGTGACATGGTAGCGCTCGGCGTCTTCGACACTGTAGGGCGGGTCGGCGAGCACGAGATCGTACTTGTGGAGGGGGATCTGCGAAAGATCATGCGCGTCCGCTGTCCAAGTCGGTTCGACCGAGGAATTGCAATCAAGGGTGTCCCCCGGCATTGCGGCGAGATCGACCCTGCCGGAGAAGACGTGCAGTACGTTGCGGTGATCGGGAAACAGGGCGGCGACCCGGCGCAGATATCCGGCCGGATAGCCGCCGTAATAGCCGGACTTCACCCGGTAGTCGTTGCCCATGATCCAGGTGCCGGCTACCCGGCCATCCTCTGCGATGAACAGGCTGCGTGGAAAGCCAGTTAAACGCACGTAGCTGTCGATCCGCGCGGACCAATCCATTCGTCCCTCGCACTTCGAAAGGGATCACCATCCTCGCTTCAGGGGTTAGGTACAAACGCCGAGGGTACATACCTGCCATGCGGTCTCAAGTTGGTGCGAGAACAATCGGCACGCCGGCAGGCCGCAGGGAAGAAGGCTTTCTCCGGCGGAGAGGGCCGGGGTGATGCGAAGAAGGGCGGCAGACGTCACGATGCGGCGTGGTGTCAGGCTGGCTCAGGGGCGGGCGGCGCGCGGAGGCCCTGGAGATAGATCAGAGAGTAGGATCCCAGGAGCTCTTCGGGCGACATCGGCAGGAAGTGGAGCGGGGCGTCCGGGCGGACGAAGAGCGCGGCGATGCCGTGGGCCATTGCCCAGGAATGGAGTGCCACCATCAGCGCCGGCGGCCGGCCGGAGAGTGGAGAGGCTTAGAAATTGTTCCGCTCGCGATAGGTTTGGAGGAACGAGCGTGGCGGGCAGCGTCAGCCCGATCGAGGCGGCGCGCCCTGAGCAGCGGTTCCGCGACGTTCTGGAGTGCGGGCGTGTGCGGCCACAGATTGAACTGCTGGAACACCATGCCGGTCTCGCGGCGCATTTCCCGCAAGCGCCGACCGCTCATGCGCCGGCGCCGGCGAGCCGCATCTTCCTCGTAGCCGATCAGGCGGCCTTCGATGCGGATTTCCCCGTCGTCGTAGGGCTCGAGGAAATTGATGCAGCGAAGCAGCGTGCTCTTACCGGATCCGCTCGGCCCGATCAGACAGACCACCTCGGAGGCGTGGACGGTCAGGTCGATATCGCGGAGGACCGTGACCGAATCGAACTGTTGCAGAGACCACGAATTTCGATGACGGCTCGCTCGGTCATGCCGCCCGCGCGCCGAGAAAGGCGGTCACCCGCTGCCCGGCGCGGCGTCCGAGATGCGAGACGGCCTCCACCAGGAGCCAGTAAAGAACCGCGACAGCGAAGATCGAAGAGAATGCGCTGAAGGTCTGCGCCGCCATTGTCTCGACCTGATACATCGGTTCCGGCACCGTGATGATGGACAGCACCACGGTCTTCTTTGCCAGTATGATCAGCATGTTGACGAGCGCGGGGACGATCGCGACCAGCATCCCCGGCAAGGTTCTGCGGGCCAGAATATCGAGCGGCGAGATGCCGAGGCTCATGGCTGCTTCCCGGTGGCCGCGCGGCACGGCGGCGAAGCCGGCACGGAACAGCTCGGCGAAATAAGCGGCCGCATAGACGCCGAGGCCGACGATGCCCGCGGTCACCGCCGACAGGCGCACGCCGATGAAGGGCCCGCCGGAATAAAGCAGAAACAACTGCACCAGGAAGGGGGTGCCACGGATGACCTCGATATAGCAGTGCTGCGACCAGCGGAGCGCTGGTAGCGGCAGGCGATAGAGCAGGGCCACGGCGAACCCGGGTACGAGCCCGATCAGGGAACCGAGACCCCAACAAAGGATCGTGACAGCGAACCCGCTCAGGAGGGCGGGGGCGTAGTGCCAGAGAACATGCAAGTCCATCAGGCTATCCGACCCGCAATCCGTGTTCCGCCGAGGTGCCGAACGCGGCCAGGCAAAGGTTGATCAAGGGTAGATGACGCCAGCGGTGAGATAGGTTTCGAGCGGCCGGCAGGTGGAAGAGGCAATGTCCATGCTGATGCGGGTCAGTTCGGCGACACCGACCACGGAGATCAGTGACGAAGCTTTCGGGGGCAAAATGACTTCATTGATCAGCGGGGAACGGATGTGTGCATGGCCTGCGGCAGCAGGATGCGCCGCCACGTATCGAGCGGGGTAAAGCCGAGCGCGCCGGCTGCTTCGGTGGACCCGGCCGGCACGGCGTGCAATGCGCCGCGCAGGATATCTGCCTGATAGGCGCTGGATGAGAGGGCAAGTCGAGGTACCTAACCTTGACGCCCAGTTTCCTGCCCACCTGATCGATCAGATCGTGATCGACGCCTTTGCAGGTGGCGTTGTCAGAAATATCGAACGGCGAAACCTGCATTTCGGCGGCAATGATTTGGTGGCGATGACAGGGGTGCCGCGCCGCTTGACGTCGTCGAGCGTGCCGGCGTGAGCTGTGCGCACCTGGACGAGCAGGAAACCGGTCGCGCCGGCGCCGTGCAGCGCCGCGGCCAACACGCCGCGCCGTGCTGGGGCGGGGAGTTTGCTATGATTCGCCATGGGTCCTGCCTTGCCGGTTGTTGCGCTGCTGCGCAGCCGGCACTCCGGCGCCTGCCGGTGCGAGCGGAGAAACCCTGACAAGGGCGCGTGTCGGAAAAGACTGGCCGGATCTCCCTGAGGCTGGTGCGGGGCGCCGGTAGCGGGCCGGACGCCTCCGCGCTACGCGTTCTCCCCCGGAATGGGGCGGGATTACCACCCGTTGTCAAATGCGAACAAAGTCGGGGAGACCGACCGGCACGCGCGTATCGTCGGAAAGGACGAACTTGCGTGAGCATCTTGCTCCTTGTGCCGGAAATCGGACTTGGGCGATATGCGGTTGCAGCCGTTCGTGCGACACGCCCTACTTTCCACTGTCGTGTTGGTCACGGGAGGGCGACAGCGGGTACCAGGGTCCGGCGGTAACGCTTGTTGCCCTTGAAGGTGGCTCCGGGGTCGGACCACTCGCTCTTTGTGTTCAGCGGCCAGCCGCGGCGAGGATGCGGCGCGCGAGCTTGAGGTGCGGGCGATCGATCATGGCGCCGTTCAGAGCCAGAACGCCCGCGTCCGGGTTGGCGGCGAAGAGGGCAGCGACGTCTTCTGCCCAGTGCACCCGTTCGGGGGAAGGGGTGAAAGCTACGTGCGCGGGCAGGATTTGGTTCGGGTGGATGAGATATTTGCCGCTGAAGCCGTCGGAGGCTGCGGCCAAGGCCTCGGCGGCGAAGCCCGTCGGATCGCGCGGGTCCGGGAATGGTGTGTCGATGGCGGCGACACCGGCGGCGGATGCCGCGATGAGAGTGAGGGCGCGCGCGGTGGCCACGGGAGCGGCGTAGGTGCCTGTCGCGCGCCGCGGACGGATACCGAGATCTGCCGAGAGATCTTCCGCACCGAACGAGAGGGCGATCAGGCGCGGCAGGCCGGGCGCATAGCGCGCGAGCGCCTGCACGGCGGCGGCGGTTTCCGTGACGAGGGCGAGCACGCCGATGCTGCGGGGCGCGAGTCCCGCGGCGACTTCCAGCGCCTGGAGCCGCAAGTCGAGGCGCACGAGCGTCTCCGGAGCGTCGCACTTGGGGAGCAGGATTGCCGCCGGATGGTGCGGGACGACGGCGGCGAGGTCGGCGAGATGCCAGGGTGTCGCTTCCGGATTGACGCGGACGATGACGCCCGAACGTTGCAGGCCGGGGAGCAGCGTCGCGACGAGGTGGCGTGCGGCATCTTTCGCGGCGGGGGCCACGGCGTCTTCGAGGTCGAGGATTACGGCGTCGGCCGCGGAGGCGAGTGCCTTGGCGATCTTGTGCTCCGAGTCCCCCGGTGCGAAGAGCGGGCTTCTCAGGCGCATCATGACGTCAGGCGCATCATGGCGAGCGGGCGGAGCCTTCGCGCCGTCGCATCAACGCCGCGCGTTCGCAAGTGGCAACACAGATTCCGGCTTGGTTGAACGCCTCGTGGCGGAGGGTCACGATGCCGGCCTCGGGGCGCGAGCGACTGGGGCGTGCGGCGATGACGGTGGTCTGCACGCGCAACGTGTCGCCGGCGAACACAGGGGCAGGAAAGCGGACGGCGGTCATGCCGAGATTGGCGATCGTCGTGCCATTGGTCGTGTTGTGGACGCTCATGCCGATCATCAGACCGAGCGTGAAGAGGGAGTTGACGAGCGGGTGGTGGAACTCCGTTTTGCTGGCGAATTCTGCATCGAGATGCAGCTTCTGCACGTTCATCGTCAGCGCGCAGAAGAAGACGTTGTCTGCTTCGGTGACGGTGCGCGTCCATTCGGCATCGATCACGCGACCCTCAGTGAAGTCCTCGAAGAAGAGCCCGGCCATGGTTCAGGCGCGCGCCGTGCGGTTGGTCTGGAGTTGCGGCAACAGGTCAAGGGTCATGCCGGGCGTGCCGCGCCGGTACTCCGACCAACCCAGACGACGCGGCGGAGGCCATAGCTTTCCCGACGGTGTTGCCAGCGCGCAGAATGGCACGGTTAAGGGCACGGTTTGGGATCCCCCGTGCGAGCCGGCATCTGATGCACATCGCGGTCAATCACCGCCTGGGGCCTTATAAAAGTCGGCGGGCAGTCGAGCAGCGCGACATCCATGATTCCTTTCCCTTCGTCGCGGCTGAGAGGGCTGGCTTCGCGGTTCGTATCACGTCTCGAGGCAAGGCGATACCGGAGCCTGATTTGCGATGGTGGAGCGCGGAGCGGAAAACTGCCTGCCTCGCAAGCCAGTTTTCTTGGCGATTGCCAGCAGTCGGGGATCGGTTTCGCGGCTGTTCTCTGTCGGCACGCGTTCGGCGAATGGGTGGGCGACGGCCGCCGCGAGGGCGGCCGTTTCGTCGCACTGCCGGTGCGGATGGTCGGTCGAGATGAGGCGCAGGCGGTCGGATCGATCGGGGTTGTCGTCCCCGGCGTGCAGAAAGTGGCGGTAAGGAAATCTGGTTTTTTCAATTGGTTATTGTACGCCACCCAGGCATAACCTATTGACAAAGCGCAATTCGCAGGTTCGGCATTTCATTCTGCCTACGGTTGGTAGCTGGCGCCTTGCGCTGGCGAGCGCACGCACGTTGATGGCGCCTGTTTTTCTACTTTTGACACTTCGCCGGTCCGAAGGAGTGGGCGACGCTGCCGAATATGCCGTCAACTGAGCCTTCGGGTGGGCCGACTCCTTACAAAATGCAGAGCGTTTCTAGCTCGGCGGCGCGGCGCTCAAGGAATCATCGTGGCCCGGAATGGTCATCCGCTGGCTCGATGAGTACGGCGGGCTTCTGAAAAGCGCCGATCCCGAAGCTCAGGTGATCGAGGTTTTGCAGCGGCCTTACTTTGCGCCGAATTTACGGCCCGTCTATCTCGACAGAGTGTGGCGGATATTCGCCAAGGCGGAGTTGGTGACGATTGTTGAACGCGTCACGCGTATGCCGCGATTCCACGGACGACAAGTTTCTTGAAGTGGCTGTCAACGGCCGCGCGGATTTGATCCTCACCGGCGATCTCGATCTGTTGGTCTTGAACCCTTTCCGTGGTATCCGGATCATTGCGTCCGTTGCCTTCAGTCACGCGCAAGCGAGGTGACCGGCCTCGGCTGTCGCTGCTCGATTGAAAAGTCACAATTTCTCCCCGATAGAAATGTCACCCCCGGGGCGACTTGGCAATCCAAGCCAGCTTCTTTGTTCGGCTGAACAGCGCCGTTTCTTCGTCCCGGCCGGCGCCGCGAAGAGATGGCACACGGTAGCCAAAATTGCTTGCGTAAGTCCTCCCGCGCGCCGTCCGGCAGAAATCTTCCCGAGCGTATGATTCAGCCCAGGCCTACCAACGGCCGGCGGCGGCGCATGGCGGAAGCCGGGGATTCACATTATTCCCCCCGCAGGTTTCGCCGGACGACATCCAGGATCGCTCGTACAGTCTCATCCTGGAGCCATCGTTGCGCTAAAGCCTCCAATTCCGACACAAGCAAATCCTGCGCCGCCGCATCGCCTAACTCGGCGCACCAAAGCGATGCAAACCCCAGGCCCTTCGCCAACCGCTCGCGCACGGCAGCGTCGTCCGGCCAGGCGCGGGCCAGCGCGCGCAACTCCTCCAGCAGCGCGTCCCGCCGCTCCAGCCGCTCCTCCGCCTTGGCATCGTTGAGCGTGTTGTAGAGAACGGAAGCCAATGCCTCGCGTAACGGCGCGTGGCCTGCGAAGGGGCCCGCCAGCTTGTTCACCGCGCATGCGAGCCGTTGGCGAAGCGGCCAAGGCACAAATTGCGTCTCGATCGCACTGACGGCCCAGGCAAATTCGCCGAACCAGTACGCCGCGTCGGGGTCGTCCCTCGGCGGTTCGGCAATCAGTGCCATGGCGGCATGGCCTGGCATGTTCTGGACCGCGCGCTGGCAGAAACCGGCCATCTCGGCCGGCGCAAGCCGCCAGGCATATTCAGGCAGCCACGTGAAGGGCGAGGGGTCTCGGGGATCCGGGACGAGCGTTTCCAGAACGAAGAACTCGCCGATCAGGTCCGGCTGGATGCCGTTCAGGGCGCGACGGTCGAGGATGGTCTCCACCCCGATTGCGTGCGCACACAGATCAAGATCGCGGCCAGAGACACGGCCTATTTGCGCATCGATTGCCTCGAGCAACTTGCCTTGAAGCCGACCGACCATGGTCGCCGCGCTGATCAGCAGATCGGCCTGCGCCGGAGTGTCCTTCAGCCAGTATTTTTCCTTTGTCTTGCGGATCAACTCGCGCAGAAGTGTCGCCAAGTCGCTGCCGGGCGCGCCGCCCTCGGCTTCTGCCAGCATCATTGCGACCAGCGCGCGCCGGTCGCGATCTATGTGCGCAAGGCGCCGGAAGAAGGTGGCGCGATCGAGGCGCAGCGGCGACGGTGGCTCCATCCATGCACGCTGTTGCACAAGCGTCCACCCGTCGGAATCCGAAAGCTCCGGCACCGACAGCGGTTCTTTCGAGTGGAGCGGCTTCTCCAGCTGACCGCGTACATCCTGCCCCGCGCCGTAGAAGCGTTGCCAGAAAGCCTCATCTGCGTGCCGCTCGATCAGAAGCAGGCGGACGCGGACCGGATCGGCACACATTGAAGTAAGGCGCCGCGCCAGCGTACGCACATCGTCCATCCTAGCCCCGGCGTAATCGGCGATGATCAGCAGCTTACTGTGCGGCCGCCACGTCTCGGGCGGCGTCTCCTGCAAAAAGCCGACCCGCCAGCCCTCGGCATGGGCACGCCAGCACAACTCGCGTGCGATGCGGGTCTTACCGGCACCGCCCGGCCCGGTCATGATCCACCAGGAGAGCGGGTCTTCGGTGTGCAGGAACGCTGCAAGCGACGCCATTTCGTTTATGCGGCCGACGAACGGGATCGCCGGATTCCAGGAGGCAAAGCGCAGCAGCCCGCCAGTGTCCCTGTCCACGAACTCCAACCAGGGCGAGACGTCCGTCAGCGAGTCCTGGATCTGCCGCGCGACAGCCTTGATTGCGGCCACGTCGCCGGCGATCGCATCGAGCCGCGTGCCAACATCGGTGAGGGTCGCAGTGAGGGCGGGCACCGCTTCCACCACCTGGCGCAGATCAGCGCTGATGCGTTCAGCAAGGTCCCTGATCACCGCTTGCTGCTCGGTTTCCCAAGTGTGGCGGAAGGCGGGGTCTGACCGGATCAAAGCCGCGGCCCTTCGCACAAACAGATCGAACCAGGGACTCGCCGCGGGATCGCCACCGATCAATGCCGAAACAAATAACGGCGGCAGGCTGTCGCCATACGACTCCCTTAATTCGGCCACCATCAGCAGCGTCGCTTTCTCGCTCCAATCGGCGACGGCTGCCGGGCTGCCATGCCGCCCCGCCAGCCCGGCCTGCAATGCACGCCCGGGCCACTCGGCTTCCACCTTCCGAATGAGCGCAAACTCGCGCGCGGTGAGATCAGGAAGCTGCTGAACCGTCAGCGCAGTTGCGTGGCTGGCTTCCGCCTTCAGGTAATCACCCAGCCAAGCATCAAAGGAGTCTGCCTCCTGCCGGTGCGCAGCGTCCCGATCGTTGCGGCGGGCAGCGTTCCAGGTGTCTCGCACTTCTCGCAGGCTTTCCAGCTGCAGCTTCCGCAGGGCGCGGACGATAACCTGGTTCTCTTCTGTCGGCCTGCCGGGCCTTTGCGCACAGGCGCGGGTCAGCGCCTGTGCCCGCTCGAAGCCCCAGTTACCGAGGACGCTTGTGGCAAAGGAAACGACGGCTCCCGCGGGATGCGGGCCAATCAGCAGCGGGACCCAATATGCGCCGACGCCCAAAGCCGCGACGCCGGCAAACCCAATGGAACACGAACGGATACCGCTCACGGCAGCCGCCTCGGGATGGTGGAGAAACGAGCATGAGCGCGGGCTGCTCCCGCTTCAACCCCTGTATCTTCCATGGCACTGGAGTGATCAAGCGGCAGAGCTGCATGCGGTCGGTCTGGGCACCGCTTGCCGTCTCGCGGAGCACATCCGGTCTTGGGCAGTTGGCGCATCTGGGCGTCAACGCTCTGGCCGCCGGTCGATACCCTCGCATAGCCGGTAATTCATGCCCGGATTTATGCACGGGAATTGTGCACCAAAAAAGCCTTTTGTTTTCAGCACTCTAGTTTTGGTGCGAAATTCTTGCAGACTGTGTCAAAACGCGGTTCGCAGTGCGAGCGTCGATACCCACCGACAGCCATCCCGAGGAGAGCAACCATGAGGCTTC
>JBOHMN010000530.1:0-3277 GCA_050730175.1 Acetobacteraceae bacterium
TCGCCGAACAGCTCGCGCGTTTCCGGACATTGCACGATGCCGCCGCGCGCGATCGCCGCCGGCGTGCGGCCGCGCAGACTGCCACCCGACCAGCGGATCTCGCCGTCATAAGCCACCAGCCCGGACACCGCATTGAACAGCGTCGTCTTGCCGGCTCCGTTCAGCCCGACGATGGAGACGAACTCGCCCTCGTTCACGTGCACCGACACCTGCTGCAGCGCCTGCGCCTTGCCATAGCGGACCTCGATCCCGCGCAGGTCGAGCAGCGGCTCCACCGCGCGCGAATCGAGATCCTTGCGCGCATGCGTCTGGATCGCCCCGCCCAGATACACCCGACGTACCGTTTCATCGCGCATCACCTGTTCAGCGCTGCCCTCGGCAATCTGCTCGCCGAGATACATGGCAAGCACGCGATCGACCAGCGCCGCCACGCTCTTGACGTTGTGATCCACCAGAAGCACAGCTCGGCCGTCGGCCCGCAGGCTGCGGATCAACTCCGAGAATTCTCCAACTTCGGTCGAGGTGAGACCGGCAAACGGCTCATCGACCAGCACCACCGTCGGGTCGCGCGCCATCGCTTTGGCGAGCTCGAGCCGTCGGAGATCGGCGAACGGCAAGGTACCAGGATAGCGGTCGAGCACGCGGTCAAGCCCGACGCGCGTCGCAACCGCGCGCGCGTGCGCCTCCACCTGCCGGTCGGTGACCACGCGCAAGAGCGAATCCGGCAATAGCGCGAGCTTCACGTGCTCGAGCACGGTCTGGCGGTGCAGCGGCCGCGAATGCTGGAATACAATGCCGATCCCACGGCGGGAAATGCGATGCGTCGGCCACCCGGCGATCTCGGTGCCGGCGAACTTGACCGAGCCGGCGCTCGGGCGCTCGATACCCATGATCAGCTTCATCACCGTCGACTTGCCCGAACCGTTCGGCCCGATCAAACCGAGGATCTCGCCGCCATCCAGGGCAAACCCGAGATTCTTGACGGCGACCAGCCCGCCGAAGCGCTTGGTGAGACCGGACACGACAAGACGCGGCTCCGTCATTCCCGCGCTCGCACGCGCAAAAACTGCCCGAGGAATCCATCGGGGACGAACAGGATCACCAGGAGCGCAATCAGCGCGACGATGAACGTGCTGAGCTGGCCGAGCGGCAGCAGAATCTGGCCGGCTATGATCAGGAATACCGCGCCGAGCACCGAGCCCAGGATGGTGCGCCGCCCGCCGAGCACCGCGGCGATGATCACCTGCACGGCAATCGCGAGATCGACCACGACATTGACCGAAGCACTGCCCAGATAGAAGATCAGCATCGCACCGGCAACACCCGAAAAAACCGCGCTGACCGAAAAGGCCGCAAGCTTGTGCTTGGCGACGTTGAAGCCAAGCGCTTCGGCTTCTGTCGGGTCCTGGCCGGCCGCCTGCAGGATGAGGCCGAGCGGCGAGCGCGCATAACCGGTGAGCAGCGCGGCGCAGACAATCAGGAAGGCAAGCGCGATCCAGTAATTGACGCCGGTCGAGATCGACAGCACGTCGGGCACCGTCATGCCGATCTCGCCACCGGTCCAGTGCGCGAAAATGACGATGACGTCCTGCAGAATCAGCACCGCAACCAGCGTTACCAGGCCGAAATAGGGTCCGCGCAAGCGCAGCGCCGGCAAAGCAAGCAGCAGGCCACCCAGCAGCGCGGCGAGCGCGCCGCCGATCACACAGGGCAGGATCGGCAGCGCAAGCAGGTTGTTGAGCAGCGCCGCAGCGTAGGCCCCGAGGCCAATCAGGAACGTCGGGCCGAAATTCACCTCGCCGGCATAGCCGAACAGCAGGTCCCACGCCATCGCGAAGACGCCGAAGTAATAGGCCGACGTCAGCACGCCCAGGATGTACGCCGAGCCCGAGAGCGGCACCAAGAGGGCAATCACGACAGCGACGATCGATCCCTGCAGCGTGCGCGAAGAGCGGAGGGCTCTGAGCATCGTGCCTAGCGCCGCCCGAGAATGCCCTGCGGGCGGACATAGAGAACCAGCACCAGGATCACGAGCGCGGGGATCGAACGCAGCGTGGGGTCGATCAGGTAGGCGGTGATGGTTTCAAGATATCCGACCACGTAGGCCGCGATCAGCGAGCCGGGAACGCTGCCAAGCCCGCCCAGGATGACAATCGCGAAGGCGAGCGCGGTGAGATTGCCGATATCGTTAGAGCTGGCTCCGAGAAACGTGCCAAGCAGCACTCCGGCGATCCCCGCAAGCAGGCCGTAGATCGCCCACACCAGAAGATGGATGCGCGAAAGCTCGAAGCCGCAGAGAGTGAGTGCGCGTGGATTGACCGAGGCGGCAAGCAGCGCTTTGCCGGCGCGCGTGGAGGAAACGAACAGCCAGAGCGCACCCATCACCGCCCAGCAGATGACGGCGGTCAGCACCTCGTTCCGCGGGGTGCGAACGGAAAGGATATCCACCACACCGGGGATGAAAGGCCGCACGGTCACCGGATTGGTGGTGAAGACATAGGCGATCAAGGTCTGGATCATGATACCCCAGAGCAGCGTCGCGGTGAGGATGAAGATTTCCTTCTCTTCTTTGGGAATCGCGCGTGAGCGCTGGATCGGCCGTACTACCGCGAAGTAAGTCGCGAAGGCAAAAGCGATAGCGGCAACGATGCCCGCCAGACCGCCGGCGAGGGTGCTGGTGTGCAGCGTTCCGATGACAAGCCAAGCGATCATCGCGGCGATCACGATCGTGCCGCCGTGCGCCAGATTGAGCACGCCGGAAACGCCGAAAATCAGGGTGAATCCGATCGCGCCCAGCGCGTAGAGCGAGCTGATGGCAAATCCATCAACCAGGATCTGGAGCCCCACCATGGGGTTATGCGCCGCGCCCGCGCGGCTCCGCCTGCCTGACCGGGGGACGCTCCCGCATCCCCGGCCCCGCCTGCCTGCCTGCGCGATGTGTTTGCGGGCTCACGCCGGCAGTTTGACGAACGGGGGGAAAAAGCTCTCGGCGGTGGCGTGGTTCAGCGGCCAGATCGTCTTCATCGCCTCCTGTTGCCGCCGCGACCCACGCCACGCTGCCTGCGCTTTCGATGCTGCCATCGGAAGCCCTCCTGTCGTTCGCCCCCACACCGAACCAGGGTGCTCGCCGGACTATGCAGTGCTTTCCGCTCTCCGGCCAGAGCCAGTGTCCTGCCCCCGTCGGTTGTTGCCCTCGGCAACAGCCGTAAGGGGATAAGCAGGCCACTGAAAACACAGAGCCAGTGTCCTGCCCCCGTCGATTGTTGCCCTCGGCAAC
>JBOHMN010000531.1:0-11133 GCA_050730175.1 Acetobacteraceae bacterium
CCGGCCCCGTTGTCCCCGGCCAGCGCCAGCACCTCGCCTGCGTTGAGCTCGAAATCCACCGCTTCCAGGGCATGCACGCCCCCGAAGTGCTTGCTCAAGCCCTGCACGGCAAGAATCGGCTCACTCATCGGCCCGCACTCCCGTGGTCAGAACCAGCCGGCTCTGATCAACCAGGACGGAAACGATGATGACGACACCGACGGCAATGAACTGCCAGAACGGTGCGACATTGATGAACACCAGCCCGTACTGGATGACGGCGATGATCAGCGCACCGATCAGCGTGCCGACGATGGTTCCCGAGCCGCCGAACAGGCTCGCGCCGCCGATCACCACCGCGGCGATCGAAACCAACAGCAACGGATCCCCGGCCTGCGCCGCGCCGGCGGAGAAACGGGCCGTATAGAGCATGCCCGCGACCGCCGCGGACAACGCGGAAAGAACATAGAGAATTTCCGTGTGCCGCCGCACATTGATGCCGGCGCGCACCGCCGCCTGCCGGTTGCCGCCAATCGCGTACGTGTACTGGCCGTACCGGCTCTGCTTGAGCAGATAATGCAGGAACACCAGCACGAGGATGGTAATCCACACCAAGACCGGAACGCCCAACAGCGCCTGGTTGCCGATCCAGGACAAAATCGGGTTGGAAACCGGAACCGTCGTGCCGCCCGCGGCGAGGTACC
Source organism: Acetobacteraceae bacterium (assembly GCA_050730175.1). Lineage (GTDB taxonomy): Bacteria > Pseudomonadota > Alphaproteobacteria > Acetobacterales > Acetobacteraceae > JAKAWQ01. The sequence goes on from JBOHMN010000531.1 coordinate 684, forward strand.
CCGCCCCCTCGGCAACGCCGTACATGCCGAGCGTCCCGATGAACGGCGGCACGCGCAACCGCGCGATCAAAAGCCCGTTGATGAGGCCCGGAATCGCCGCCGCGACCAGCGTCAGCACCACGCCGACAACAACGGCGAGACCCGGGCCGAGCAGCGGATCCGCGAACCGCACCACCTGCGCGAGCACGACCGCCGCCAGCCCCATCGTGAAGCCGACCGAAAGATCGATCCCGGCCGCAATGATCACGAAGGTCTGGCCGGCAGCGAGCAGGAACGGCTCCGCAGTGAACACCGCGATACTGCGGAGATTCATAACATTGAGCAGAAACGACGTGCGATCGATGAGGCGCGCCCAGCCTTCGAAAAAGATCAAGAGCACCAGCAGGAACAGCCACGCCCAGGCGCCCGCGAAGAAAGTCAGCACCGCGCGGCCGCTGAGAGGCTCAGCCGGCAGCCCGTCTCGCAATGCGAGATCGCTCCCCTCCCGAACCTGACGGCTTTGTGCCATGGTCTTGAACCTACGACTTCGTCTTCTAGGCAGTATTGTTCGTCCGCACCGATCCCTGAACGCGGGTGATCAGGCGACAAAACGGTTGTCCTTCGCGTTCGGGAGGGCGTCAAGCAACGTTGCGACCCGCCTCTTGCTGCATCACCGTCCGCTCCGCTCGAGCCGCGTCGCGCATGGGGGACACCTTGGCCTCCCGCTCGCCCTCCGGGAAAAGGGCTCTTATTCGCTCGCCTCTCTCTCCGGGAGAGGGGATCTTATTCTGTCCCCTCCATCCGGAAGAGGGGCCCTTATTCTCTCCCCCTCCCTCCGAGACGTGCGGGAAACGCCACTACCACTACGATATCCCGGAAGAGGGGCCCTTATTCTCTCCCCCTCCCTCCGGAAGAGGGGATCTTATTTTTCCCCTCTCCCTCTGGGAGAGGGCTCCTTATTTTGCCCCCTCTCCCTCTGGGAGAGGGGCGGGGTGAGGGAAGCGCGCCCTGCCGCTCCATCGCTCTTGCCTCTCAAGGCGCGCTTTGCCACCATCACCGCCCGTTCAGGTTCGTCCCATGCCGCAAGCCGTTCCGTCCCGCTTCACAACCTGGCGCCGGCGTCGCCGCTCTCAGCGGTGACCGGCACACCCGCTTTGGCCGACGCTCCGCAGGCCTTCGCGCCGCTCGCCACCGCGCGCCTCACGCTGCGCCCCTTCGCGCCGGCCGACGCCGCCGAACTTCACCGCCTCGTCAATGACTGGAACGTGGTGCGCGGCCTCGCCCGCCTCCCCTACCCCTATCCCCGCGCGCTCGCCGAACAATGGATCGCCGCAACCGCCGTCGAGCTCGGCGCCGGCCGCGCCTTTCATCTCGCGATCATCGGCAAGGAAGACGGCCGTGAAATCCTGCTCGGCGCCGTCGGCCTCCGCCTGGAGGCCGGCGGCGTCGCCGATCTCGGCTATTGGGTGGGCCGGCCCTACTGGGGCCACGGCGTGGCGACCGAGGCGGCCAACCATCTCTCCCGTTGGGCGCTCGCCAATCTTCCCCTTGAGCATCTCACCGCGCGCGTCGCCACCGACAACGCCGCCTCCGCGAAAGTCTTGCGCCGCATCGGCTTCCGCCCCGCCGGCACCGCCGTCGAGCCCTTCCTCTCGCGCGGCGCCGCCCAGGAAGTCCTGCTGTTCGCCGCGACCCGCGAAGACCTCTTCGGCGCTCCGGCGATCGCGCAAAACGCAACCGATCCCCGCGCGCCACCGGCCGCTTCCACCGAACGCCCGCTCCTCCTCGTCGCCGCCGCCGCCCTGATCGACCGGGACGGGCGCATCCTCCTTGCCCGCCGCCCGGAGGGCAAACCGATGGCCGGCCTCTGGGAGTTTCCGGGCGGCAAGGTCGAGCCTGGCGAAACGCCCGAATCGACGCTGCTGCGCGAGCTCAAGGAAGAGCTCGGCATCGACGTCACCGCCGCCTGCCTGGCCCCCTTCACCTTCGCCTCCTTCGCCTACCCTGCATTCGATCTCCTGATGCCCCTCTATCTCTGCCGCCGCTGGCGGGGCATTCCATCGCCCCAGGAACGCCAGCGCCTCGCCTGGGTCCGCCCCGAGAGCCTCGCCGATTACCAAACCCCGCCCGCCGACAAGCCGCTCCTCGTCATGCTGCGCGACTATCTTCTCTGAACCGCCGATGCCCGCTTCCTCCCCCACCGCTGGCCTCCTCGTGATCGGCAATGAAGTTCTGTCCGGCCGCACGCAGGACGTGAACGTGCAATTCCTCGCCACGCGCTTGGGCGAGATCGGCATTCCGCTGCGCGAAGTTCGCATCATCCCGGACACAGCCGACATCATCATCGCCACCGTCAACGAAACGCGCGCGCGCTTCACCTATCTCTTCACCACCGGCGGCATCGGCCCGACGCACGATGACATCACCAGCGAATGCATCGCCGCTGCGTTCGGCGTGCCCTGGGAGCCGCACCCCGAAGCCTGGGCACTGATGCAAGCGCACTATCCCCCCGGCGGCTTCAACGCTGCCCGCCAGCGCATGGCCACCATGCCGCGCGGCGCACGCCTGATCGAAAATCCGATCTCCGTCGCCCCCGGCTTCGAAATCGGCAACGTCTTCGTCATGGCCGGTGTGCCGCAAGTGATGCGCGCCATGTTCGAAACTCTTGTCCCTCGCCTCCAAGGCGGTGCGCCGGTTCTTTCGCGTGCCGTGCACGCAGCCGGCGTCGCCGAAGGCGTCCTCGCCCAAGGTCTCGGCGCGATCCAGAAGCGCCATCCCGAGCTCGATCTCGGCAGCTACCCTTTCTACCGCCCGGGCGCCAACGGCGTCGCCGTCGTCGCCAAGGGAACCGAGGCGAAGGCCGCCGAACGCGCCATCGCCGAAGTCACCGCCCTGATGCAAAGCCTCGGCGGCAATCCTGTCCCGGGCGAACCGCCGGCCTGAACCAGCCGGCGTGGCAGCCAGCTTCACAGCGCCCGAAGGTCCTGTCCGCCGACGCCGCTTTGCGATACGAAGCACGAACGACAGGCTCCCGTCGCCAGCTACCCGGAGATTGCACACGCCAGGCCGCCGAGCGAAACCCGCAGCAATCGACGCGTAACCAACGCTCGGAAGACCGCGCAGACCCGCAACGTGACAGGGAGGACTAAATGCCGCACAAATGGCTTTATTTTCCTTTCGACGACGTATCTCAGGACAAGACGATGCCGGGGAATCGCCAAAGATACGAGACCAAATACCGGCAAAACCTGACGGTCGTTGGCAAGGGGCAGTTGCTGTCCCTTGTCGGCGACAATGACATGTTCATCATCGCCGGGCACGGATTGCCGAATTCGAGCAGGATCGGCGTCACGACTGAGAAGGGAACAAGCTTCGATCTCGGACTCCTGGGTGGGATCGCAAAGCGCGTCACCATGACCTTCTCGCATGGCACCCAGGTCTCGATAACCGCCGATGATCTGGCAGACCAACTCCTCTTGGCCCATCTCCCGCCGTCGCATAAATACATCAAGCTCATAACCTGTGGCGGCGCGGGGATGGCGGCCGTGGACGAGACGAAGGCGACTTACGACCCTGGCAAGCCACAAAAATCCGAGACGCTCACATTTATACCCGTGACGGGGCACAGCCACGAAGACGATTGCCTCGCCTCCGTGCTCGCAAAAGCGCTGGGGCTCAGGGGCTACGGCGCGGTCCTGGTGAAGGGCTACCCGGGGTTCGTGGACGCCATGGGGCAGCAAAAAATGGTAACCGTGGAGGTGACCAGTGCGGCTGCGCAGTTCAAAGAATGGTATCAGAAATTGTTCGCCACGGACGGTGTGGCATTGGGCAAGGACTATTGGAAGGGTGGCAAGGTCGGCATGGTGGGCATCCCGTCCAAGCTGGTGAATGATTACTGGTTCGACTCGAGTGGCAAATTGCGACGGTAAAAGATCTCGCTGAAGGGAACCTGAGCGCCGAACGCTCGCTCGCCGAGCCGTGTCGGGCGGGAAAACCGCGCGGCCCGCAGCGCGGGCCACAGCGGGCATTCCGCCGCCCTGAACGAACCGTGCGCCCTGCCGCAAAGCCGACCGCCTTCCCGACATCAATCAAGGAAACCCCTCGCTCCGCACCTCTCCCGCCCCGTTGACACTTCCCGCGCGGCGTCGCCACTTAGCGCCCCGATGGGCGGCACATTGGGCGTCGCGGCGGCGCGAGGAGGTTCTGATGGCACAGCGGGAAAATGGTGAGGCCAAGCCACTCCGGCTGCGCAGCCGGCGCTGGTTCGACGACCCCGACAATCCCGGCATGACCGCGCTCTACATCGAGCGCTACATGAATTTCGGCATCACCCGCGAAGAACTCCAATCCGGCAAGCCGATCATCGGCATCGCACAAACCGGCTCCGATCTCGCTCCGTGCAATCGCCACCATCTCCAGCTCGCCGACCGCATCCGCGCCGGCATCCGCGACGCCGGCGGCATCCCGCTCGAATTTCCCCTCCACCCCATCCAGGAAACCGGCAAGCGCCCAACCGCCGCGCTCGACCGCAACCTCGCCTATCTCGGCCTCGTCGAAGTGCTGCACGGCTACCCGATCGACGGCGTGGTCCTCACCACCGGCTGCGACAAGACCACACCCGCCTGCCTGATGGGCGCCGCGACCGTCAACATTCCGGCGATCGTCTTCTCCGGCGGCCCGATGCTCGACGGCTGGTGGCAGGGCCGCCTCGCCGGCTCCGGCACCGTGATCTGGGAAGCGCGCAAGCTCCTCGCCGAAGACAAGATCAACTACGAGCAGTTCATCGAAATGGTCTCCTCGGCCGCCCCCTCGATCGGCCATTGCAACACCATGGGAACCGCGAGCTCGATGAACTCGCTCGCCGAGGCGCTCGGCATGTCCCTGCCGGGCTGCGCGATCATCCCGGCACCCTACCGCGAGCGCGGCTGGATGGCCCATGAAACCGGCCGGCGCATCGTAGGCATGGTGCACGAAAATCTGCGCCCCTCCGACATCATGACGAAGGCCGCCTTCGAGAACGCCGTGGTCGCCGCCGCCGCACTCGGCGCCTCTTCGAACTGCCCGATCCACATGGTCGCGATCGCCCGCCACATGGGCGTCGGTCACACGCTCGCCGATTGGCAGCGTCTCGGCCCGCAAATCCCGCTCCTGGTCGATATGCAGCCCGCCGGCCGCTTCCTGTCAGAGCGCTTCTATCGCGCCGGCGGCGTGCCCGCCGTCATGAAAGAGCTGCTCCAGGCCAGCAAGATCAACGGGAACGTGATGACCGTCACCGGCAAGACGTACGCCGAGAACCTGGCCGACGTTCCGGAACCCGACCGCGAAGTGATTCGCTCTTATGCGAAGCCGCTCAAGTCAGCCGCCGGCTACATCGTTCTCAACGGCAACCTGTTCGACAGTGCCGTCATCAAAACCAGCGTCATCGACGACGAATTCCGCCACCGCTTCCTCTCCGATCCCGCCCACCCCAACGTCTTCGAAGGCAAGGCCGTCGTCTTCGAAGGCCCGGAGGATTATCACGCACGAATCGAAGACCCCGCGCTCGGCGTCGACGAACGAACCGTGCTCGTCATCCGCAACTGCGGGCCGGTCGGCTATCCTGGCAGCGCCGAAGTCGTCAATATGCAGCCACCGGCCGCCCTCCTCAAACGCGGTATCGACGAATTGCCCACTATGGGAGACGGCAGGCAGTCCGGCACCTCCGGTAGCCCCTCGATCCTCAACATCGACCCGGAGGCCGTCATTGGCGGCGGGCTCGCCCTGCTCAAGAGCGGCGATCCGGTCCGTATCGACCTCAACAAGCGCCGCGTCGACCTCATGTTACCGGCCGAAGAAATCGCCAGGCGCCGTGCCGCCTGGAAAAAACCCGAGATTCTCAACAAAACCCCCTGGGAGGAGATCTTCCGCAGCATGGTCGGCGGCATGGGTACCGGTGCCTGCCTCGAGCCCGCCACGCTCTATCTCAACATCATCGAAACCCGCGGCGAATCCCGGCACAATCACTGACATGCCGGCCGCAACCAACGCGAGGCTTGCCGGCAAAACCGCCTTCCTCACCGCCGCCGCTCAGGGCATCGGCCGCGCCACCGCTGAGGCCTTCGCCGCCGCCGGCGCGCGCGTCATCGCAACCGACATCGATCTCGCCAAGCTCGAGGGCCTCTCCAACCCGAACACGACACTGGCCAGGCTTGATTGCACGGACGAAGCCGCAATCCTCGCCGCCGCCAGCGCCGCAGGCCCGATCGACGTCCTCTTCAACTGCGCCGGTTTCGTCCATCAAGGCACCATCCTCGATGCGACCGAAGCGGAATGGACGTTCGCCTTCGATCTCAACGTGCGCGCGATGTTCCGCACCATCCGCGCCTTCCTGCCCAGCATGCTGGCCAGGGGCGGTGGCACGATCATCAACATCGCCTCCGCCGCCAGCAGCATCAAAGGCGCGCCGAACCGTTGCATTTACGGCACCACCAAGGCCGCCGTCATCGGCCTCACCAAGGCGGTCGCCGCCGACTTCGTTTCCCGCAACATCCGCTGCAACTGCATCTGCCCCGGCACCGTCGAAACCCCGAGCCTCGAGGCGCGGATGGCCACCAACGCTGCCGGCTCTGGTCAGCTCGCCTCCGTGCGCGCCGCCTACATCGCGCGCCAGGCGATGGGCCGGCTCGGCACGCCGGAGGAAATCGCCGCTCTCGCGCTCTACCTTGCCAGCGACGAATCCGCCTTCGTCACCGGCCAGGCGATCGTGATCGATGGCGGCTGGACCATCTGAGCGCATCTCCCCTCCCGCTCGCTCGATCTTGGAACGAAAGGAACCGTCATGAAGCTGCTGCGCTACGGACCGAAGGGCGCGGAGAAGCCGGGCCTCAGCGATCCTGAAGGCGCCATCCGCGATCTCTCGAAGGCCGTTCCCGACATCACCGGCGACGTGCTGGCCGAAGCATCCCTCGCCCGCCTCAAGGCGCTCGACTGGAAAACCTTGCCCAAGGTCGCGGGCTCGCCGCGTCTCGGGCCTCCCATCGCCCACCCGCTCAACTACGTCTGCATCGGCCTCAATTACGCCGATCACGCCGCCGAAACGAACTCTCCCCTTCCGAAAGAGCCGGTCGTCTTCCTGAAATCCCTCGGTGCCTACAGCGGCCCGAACGACGAAGTGCGCATCCCCCGCGGCTCGCGCAAAACTGACTGGGAAGTGGAGCTCGGCGTCGTCATCGGCCGCCCCGCCCATTACGTCGCTGAGGCAGACGCCCTCGACTACGTCGCCGGCTACTGCGTCTGCAACGATGTCAGCGAACGCGAATTCCAGCTCGAGCGCGGCGGCACCTGGGACAAGGGCAAGGGCTGCGACACCTTCGCGCCCACTGGCCCCTGGCTCGTCACCCGTGACGAGGTGCCCGATCCTCAGGCCCTCGAGCTCTGGTGCGACGTCGACGCGACGCGCATGCAGCACGGCAACACCGGCACCATGATCTTCGGTGTCGCCAAGCTCGTGAGCTACATCAGCCAGATGATGACGCTCCACCCGGGCGACATCATCTCCACCGGCACGCCACCCGGCGTCGGCCTTGGCAAGAAACCGCAACCGATCTTCCTCAAGCCCGGCCAGACCATGCGGCTCGGCATCGCCGGCTTGGGCGAACAGCAGACCCGCGTCGTCGCCGACTGACCCGCGCCGACCCCGATCTCGCTCTGCTCCGGCTGCTGATCGCAGCCGGTGTCGCACTCCGTCTCGCCTTCGCTTCCGCGATCGGGCTCGGCGTCGACGAAAGTTACGTCGTCGCCGCCGGACGCACGCTCCACCTCGGCTACTTCGATCATCCACCCGCCGTCTGGTGGCTCTCCTGGCTCGCCGCCCATCTCGCGGGAAGCGAAGCCCCGATCGTCGTCCGCCTGCCCTTCATCCTTCTGTTCGCGCTCTCGACCTGGCTGATGTACCGCCTCGGCGCCGCACTCTTCACCCCGCGCGCCGGCCTGTTCGCCGCGATCACCTTCAACCTCTCGCCGCTCTTCGGCGTCGCGTTCGGAACCTTCGTGCTGCCGGACGGCCCGCTCGACGCGGCCCTGCTCGCCGCCGCCCTCTGTCTCGCACGCGCGCTCGAATCCCGCCCCGAGCGGGGGCTCGGCTGGTGGCTTGCCGCCGGCCTCGCCGCCGGGCTTGCGCTCTTTTCCAAATACAACGCAATCCTCGTCCTCGCCGGCGCCTTTCTCTATCTCGCGACAAGCCCCCGTCATCGCAGCTGGCTCGCGCGCAGCGCACCGTGGCTCGCCCTCTTGATCGCGTTTCTCGTCTTCCTGCCAACCCTCATCTGGAATGCCCGCCACGGCTGGACTTCGTTCGCCTTCCAGGGCGATCGTGCGTTGGGCCTCGCCTTTCATCCGCTCGCCCCCTTCATCGTCTTCGCCGGCGAAGCCCTCTACCTCCTGCCCTGGATTTGGCTCCCCCTCGTCTTATCCGCGTGGACAGCGCTCCGCCGTGGTCCGCTGGCCTGGCAGGGCTGGCTCCTCCTCTGCCTCGCCGCGCCCGCCGTCTTGATCTTCAGCATCATCGCCCTCTGGGCGCACGGCCGCATCCTCTTTCACTGGGCAGCACCCGGCTACCTGATGCTCTTCCCCCTGCTCGGGGCGGCCATCGAAGCAAGGCTGACTTCCCATCGACGTTCCACCCGTGCCTGGCTCGTCGGAACTGCTTGTTTCGTCATCGTCGCAACCGCTCTCGTCGCCGCGGAAGTCAGGACCGACCGGCCGATCTCGCTCGCCGCCCGTTTCCCCTTAGGCCACGACCCCGCGCTCCAGCTCAGGGACTGGCGGGAGCTCAAAACCGAGCTCGCAGCGCGGCATCTGCTCGATCGCCCCGATCTCGTCATCGCAACCGTCCGCTGGCCAGACGCGGCCAAGATCGGCTATGCCCTCGGCCCCGGTCACCCCGTCGTCGTGCTCGGTGGGAAGCCGCACGAGTTCGGCCTGCAGCACCCGCTCGCCCAATACCACGGGCGGCACGTTCTCATCCTCGCACCGAACGTCGGGCCACGCCGGATTGAGCGCTCCTTCGGCTCCCTCTTCACGCGGATCACCACTCTTCCTCCGCTCACCCTCCTTGAGGGCACCCGCCCTCTGCTCGCAATCCCGCTCTATCTCGGCCACGGACTTCGTTAGAGCGATATTGCCCTGGCCGGAATCGCCAGATGCCGGTCAGGGCAATGCAATTGATCTAGAAAACTAACAAGTCACGGAAGAAGGGACGAACCGGCTCGCTTGCGGCCAGCGATACCCCAGGGACGATTCGCAATTGTCGTTGACGACCCGTAGTTGTATCGATAATATTATTATTTCGCACTCCAGGAGCCGGCCATGCACTGGAAAAGCTCCCTTTCCGCCGCCGCTGGAAACGCAAACAGAGAGCGCCCCGACAGATTACTCCGCCGGGTCGCGCGGCTCGCGGCCTTGCTCCTCCCGGTCCTTTTGCTGCTCGGCATCCCTTCCGCGGGAGCCGCAGGTGACCTGCCGGATGCGCCGCCGAGCGGCTGGTGGTGGTATGACGGCCAATCGGCTGATCAGGTGAACGCTCTGCTTGCCACCCATAAGGCGCGGCTGACCGGCGTTCAGGTCGAGCAGGCATCTCCACTCCGTTTCACCGTGACCATGGTCGCCAACACCGGCCCGTACGCGAAGACTTGGTGGTGGTACTACGGCCAGACCGAGGCCGCACTCAATAACCTGATCAAGCAGCACAACGCGCGCATCGTCAGCCTCGATGCATACGAAACCGGCGGCACGATCCGGTTTGCCGCAGCGTTCATCGCCAATACCGGCGCCGACGCGCGCCGCTGGTGGTGGTACTACGGCCAGACCCAGGCGAGTGTCGGCACGCACGTCACTCAGAACAAGGCACGCCTGATCGACTTCCGGCAGTACTCGGCCGGCGGCGCAACGCGATATTCGGCTGTGATGGTCGACAATACCGGTGCGAACGCGACCGGTTGGTGGTGGTATTTCAACATCACTCCCGCTCAGCTCGCCACCAATCTGCAGAAGAACGGTGCTTATCCCATCAGCCTGCAGGCAGCCAATCCCACGGCGCCGACACTCAACGTCGTCATGGACAAGCTTCCGGCACCGGGACATCGCGGCTGGTGGTGGTATTACGGCGAGAGCGCACCAGTCCTGACCGAGCTTTACGCGCGGAACATCGCTTGGTTGCGCGACGTAAAGACCTACCAGGCGGGCGGCCAGCGCGTCTTCACCGCGCTGATGCTCGGTTTTCCACCCGGCGCCGAAGCGGTCACGACCTACCACTATGACAACCGCCGCACCGGCTGGAACAACCGCGAAGTCGCGCTGAATCCGGCCACCGTCGCCGGCTCCCGCTTCGCCCTGCGCCACACCATAGGACTTGACGACCAGGTGGATGCGCAGCCGCTGGTGGTGCCCGGTCTGGCCACCGTCGGCGGCAAGCCCACTAGCGGGCACAACGTCG
>JBOHMN010000532.1:0-3177 GCA_050730175.1 Acetobacteraceae bacterium
CGCTGCGGGTTCGCTAGCCCTTCAGCGCAGAGCTCTTCCATCTCCTCCTTCGTGCCGGTTCATCCCGGCGCACCATGCAAAAATCACCATTAACCTCCCGCCGCCCCCAGGGCGAGCCGGAAATGCCCGCATTGCCCCCTCGGGGAGCATCCCCGGCTGGCGCCTCCAGCCAATGAAGCGCTCGCTAATGCCGCGAAATAGCTCTAGATCTAACGATAGTGACTAGCCGCACGCCGCAGCCGCCTATTTCTTGATTCCTTGCGCGAGGATAGCGTCTACCACTTTCTCCAGCGGCTGCGACGCATCGACAAGTTTCGCACCGAGTTCCTTGTATTCAGCCGCGGCCGTTCGTTGCCAGTCCAGCAACGAAGCGAGTTCGTGGGGATTCTTGCCGTAGCCGTCTTCGCTACGGTCAGCTATGCGCTTCCTTAGCGCCCGCTCGTCGTTGATGACAAGGGCGAATACTTCAGAAAACAGATCCCACAGCTCATCAACGTCGTTCGCCGTGACACCACACACGAACAGGACCCCATCGCGCTCAGCGCCGGTTATTAGTCCTTCAACAGTTTCCCGCTTCGCCTTCCACGAATACCGCGCGCGCCACTCGGCAGTACGATCCGCGGATGGAACGTGCCGCTTTATCAGCTCTCCCGTGACATTATTATAGAAGAACGCGATTGCGTCATTATCGGTGTCATAGGCCGCATAGCCGCGCCGTTTCAGCTCATTGCAAACTGTCGACTTTCCCGACCCCGGAATGCCGGTAATATATATGAGTCTATTTTTGGTCATACCCGTTATCTTAGCGGTGCCGTGCCGACGGACAGACGCGCCTGCCGAGGCACGAGTCCCTGTGCCTCGTTAAATCGGTGTTCTGGATACCAGGAATTTTCCTGGTATCCAGAACACCGAAAAGAAAAACTGTGCCGCCGCAGGCGGGCCCGCTGAGCGGTCAGTTGGCCGCTTGGGTCTGCCTCTCCACTGCCGCGCGGAGTACCGCACCAAACTGATCTGGTGCTTCCATCCACGGATCGTGCCCCGCGCCCGGGATGATGACGACCCCACAGTTCAGGTGCGCCCCGATCCGGCGCAGGGCATCCGCCGGGCGGGGGTCGCCGTCGCCGCCGATGATCACCGTGCCGGGTGGCATGCGCTCGCGGATTTCGTCCACATGCGACTCGAGCGCGTCGATTTTCTTCAACGAGTTGAGCTGGGAGTTCATCACGTAGTTGACGGGCCGTTGCATGCGGGTCGACGCTAGCGCCCAGTCCCATGCGCGCTCACGATCGGCGTGGTCGGTGAACCAGGACAGGGCCAGGTATTCGATCTCTTCGGCTTCAGTGCGCGATTCGATCACGTCGAGTTCCTCGAGCCTGATCTGCTGCTCGTCCGAGCGCCGTGCTCTCTCCTCCGCCTGGCAGGCTTCCCGCCATGGATCCAGAAATGGCCCGGCGATCTGAATAAGCCCCGCCACCCGCTCGGGATGAGCGAGCAGAAAGTAATTGGCCATATTGGTCCCGAACGAATGTCCCATCAGGACAACCCGGTCGTGCCCCCATGCGTCCAGCAACAAGGCCAGGTCACGGACGTGGCGGGCGATCGTGTGGTCTCCCTCCCAGCGTGACCCGCCGGTGCCGCGCTGGTCGTAGCGATGGACCGGGCATATGTCGTCGATAATGTCGGCGACCGGGGCCAGATAGTCTGGGATCCCCGGACCGCCGTGCAGCATCACCACGGGAAGCCGCCGCGGGATAGTCGAGCCGGTGGTCCAAGTGCGTAGCCGCGCGCCGTCACCCATCTCGATCATGATCTCGCTCATTCGCTTGAGCCTAATGCGGCCCAAGCGCGGGCGTCAGTCGAGAACGTACTTCAGAGGCATAATGCCTGGATGGCGGAAACCGACAAGACCGAGCAGCTGATCGCCCGGAATCTGCTGGACGCGCGGCGTCGGCTGGGGCTGACGCTGGCCGAAGTCGCAGCGTCTACCGGCATTTCCGTGACTCACCTGTCGCGGCTTGAACGGGGTGAGCGGCAGCCGTCCATCGGGGTCCTCCTTCAGCTTGCCCGCTCCTACGGGTTGCCGCTTGGGCAACTAGCCGGAGAAGAACCGGCGGCGGCCTGCCGCGTCTTCCGCGGCGGCGCGACGCTCCTCCACGACGGTCCGGACGGTAAGTACGCCGCCATGAGCGGGATCGCCGGCGCCCACCTGATCGAGGCGATCCGGCTGGAACTGCCCGGAGGCTCAAGGACCAGCCGCGCCGCACGCCACGGCGGGGAAGAGCGGCTTCTGGTCAGTTCCGGCTGCCTGCGCGTGGAGATCGGAACCGAAGCCTTCGACCTCGATGCCGGCGACGCGGCGCACTTCGACGCCCAGACCCCGCACCGGCTGCGTAACCACGGGCAATCCACCGCGATCGTCTACATCGTCACGGCCGGCTCGCCGACCAGCCTCGCGAGCACGCACCGCTGACGAAGACGCCGCTGCGCCAAGACACCGATGCGGGCTGCCCGTTGGCGATACTTTTCAGGCCATGGAATTCCAGGCGCTCATCGAGCGGGCGCTCACGGTCCGAGGCAAATACGCCGACTATGAAGTCAGGACCTATGGCCGCGAATGGACAACCGGCGAACTGACGCTGGGCCTCATGAAGGACGTCGGCGATCTCGCATTGCTGATCCAGGCCAGCGAAGGGGTCCGGCAAGTCGCCGACCTGGACAAGGCCCTGGGACACGAACTCAGTGACTGCCTCTGGTCCGTCATCGCCTTGGCGGACAGAGTCGGCATCGACCTCGAGACGGCGTTCACCCAGACCATGGACGAACTCGATCATGCGCTGCGACCCTAGCCTCGCCGCCACCCGCGCACCGCGCGCCATCCGCCGCGCCATCCGCCGCGCCATCCGCCGCGCTGTCAGCAGATGGCGCGCAGCGAGGCCAGCAGGTGCTCTCGTTCATCGGCCGGGAGGCCCCGGCGAGCGCGGGACAGTCGCGCGGCATAAGGAGCGAGCGCGTCCAGATCGGCGAGCTGCCGCCGGGCCTCCGCCGCCATCGCCGCTTCGCCTCCGGCACCGGAATCCTCGGCTCCGGCACCGGAATCCACGTCCTCGGCACGGTCATCGGCGGCGTCGATGCCGCGGCCCGCGACCAGCGCGGCAAAGCCCGGCATCATGTGGAAAT
>JBOHMN010000533.1:0-2502 GCA_050730175.1 Acetobacteraceae bacterium
TGCCATACGTGCACTATGAGGAGCTACGCCCGGTTTTCCTGCACGAGTGGGAGCGTTTCCTCGGCTTGCTTGCAAAGCACGGGGTAGATCGCCCCACGGCTGCCGGAGTTGAGGTAACTTATGTAAACCAGTTGGATCGCGGCAAGGGCTGGGGAGGATTCGAGGATCTCTCCTCGGTGTTCGCGCCGTGGTCTGGCGTCGGCAGTACGGGTTTTCTGCCTTCGCCGAATGCCGTGGCGATCAATGCACGGTACCCAATAGCCGATGGGGGGTCCCTCGCCATCATTTCGGAGCCGGCCATACGGAAATCTGACGGCACGTCAATCGTTCAGTTGCGGCTCACGGCCTCGATAAAGTTGCCGTGCGGCGGCACTGACGCCATATCCGCCGCCATTGACCGCGGGCGAAACTGGGTGGTCAACGGCTTTACCGATTTCGCGTCCGAGGCAATGCATAAAATCTGGAAAAGGACGATTTGAAAATGGCAAGTTCCTTCCTGACGCTTTCGGGGAGCGGTCTGCGGCACATCTTCACACCGCCTGCTAGCTCCCAGTCCAGCGAGGTGGTCCTGCTGCCCGTGGGGGACGTGGATGAGGGGCTCAGGGCCCCGGCGGGCGGTCTCCGGGATTTGCACTCGCTCACGCTGCAGATCGCCGCCGGCCTCCCTGTTTCGCTCGCCCCGGAGGTTGAGGCAATGATTGAGCGGGCAGCGCGGGCGCCGCGCGCAGCGCTTACCGTGGAGTGGGCGCATCGCCTAGCCCAGGATGTCGCCGATCTTGCCGACTGATTATTTCCACCCGCGCGATTGCCCTGAGTTCGAGTACGCCCAACACCCCGGCCGGGCGGTGCTCGGGCAACGTGTGCAGTGCCTGCTGCTTGATCTGACCGCAGGCCGGCGTGAGGGCAGGGCCAGCGCGCTTGAGACGCGGCCGATTCATGCAAATTTGTTCTCTGGCCTGGCACCTCCCGGCTATGAGTACTATGCCGGCCATTACCGCGGCGAGCCGTTTTGCTGCCTCCGATACTACAGGGTCGGCGTACAAGACGATCCGCGTGTGGGCGCGGATCCGGCGGCTGTCGGCCATCTTATGACCTGGTTTGCAGTCGAGATCGCGGCGGCGTTGGATGCCCTCGATGCCGGCCAGCGCTCAACCACCGATGAGCTCCGATACCTCATCCGCTTTGCCTGCGCTGCACTAGTCGAGTTTCTCGGCATTCATCCCTACGCGAACGGCAATGGACACGTCGCACGGCTTCTCATTTGGTGTATTTTGGGCCGCTACGGTTATTGGCCAGTTCGCTGGAGTGTCGAGCCTCGCCCGCCCGATCCGCCCTACACGGAGTTTATAAGACGCTACCGGGATGGCGACAAAGCGCCATTGGAGCTGTTCGTGGCGGCCATGCTCGCGTGACTGCGCGGAGCGCTATTCGCTCCCTCTCGTCCCACCACAGTGTCGTAAAGCCCGTAATGGGAGAGCCCTTCGTGGCTTTCGATGCCGGTGTACCGCAGCGAAGCGTCCTCGTAGCGGCGGAACGAGAACACCGCCTGGTTCATCTGCTCGGTGTTGAATACCTTGAGGCGCACGAGCAGATGGAAATCCTTCACGGTCAGCCCGGTGACCGCTAGGAATAAGTCCGACTCCAGCTTGGTAATCACGTCCTGCAGCGTGTTCTCGCGGAAGTCGGTCAGGTACATAAACGCCGGGATGCGTGTCGCGAACTTGATTAGCTTTTCCTGGACGCGCTTGCGCTTGGACTTGTATGCCTTCTCCTCCTCGTTGAGATTATCCTTCTGCTTCTCCGTTAACTCCTTGACCTTCGCCTTATTCTTGAGCTCCTTGACCTTCTCGCTCTTGTTGATGATGGTCTCGATGATCTTGTCGCCAAGGGCGCGCCAGCTCTCTATGCGCTCGACGGCGGCCAGTGCTTCGGGGTTGTCGAGGACGCGGCGGAGCGTGTCGTTGTCCACGTTCACCAGCAGTGCGCTCTCCCACTTGCGCGCAAGTAGGGTAGCGGAGGTCCCCGCCATCGCGATGTCGAGTATGCTGCCCGCGTCAATCTGCGTCATGTTGGCGCCATCGTAGGCCAGCACCGGCAGGAACGATATGAGGTCTTTGACGGCGTTTTCTGGGTTCAGCTCGCTCGGTGAGAGCCCGGCACCGAACCCGGAGAGCTGCCGCAGCGCTCGCGTGGGCGCGAAGTCGAACACGAAGCACAGGGGCTTGAGGATTTCTTCTTCGCTAGGATTGTCGCCATTCGGGTTCTTGATGGACCACGGTGACTGCACCCGGAACGCCGCCTGGAAATAGGTCTCGGGCGACTTCAGGTTGCGTAGCATCAGGATGGATGACCACTGCGGCACGGTTACTCCGGTGGTGAGCTTGCCGCACGAGAGCGTGATTGTTTTTGTGTCGAACCCGCTCCCAATCGCCCTCCGCACCGGCGGCAGCGCCTGCAGCCCGATTCCCGCCAAGGTCCCCGCTGCCGCGACAACTTTGTAAT
>JBOHMN010000534.1:0-2531 GCA_050730175.1 Acetobacteraceae bacterium
GTCTTGTGCTCCAGCGCCAGGCTCTCATCCCACAGCATGTGCGCGAGCAGGCAGGTGACGAGCGCCTTGCCGCGCTTGTTGAAGAATTCGGCGTTGGAGTCGGTGCCGCGCACAGCGCCGCAGACCCAATCGACCACCGCCGCCACATCCGCATCGGCCATCGGGGAGGTGATGTCGATCCAGTCCAGCACGTTGAAGCCAACCTCGCCGGCCGTGCGCGGGTTCAGCTCGAAGACGCGATGGCCCATCGCCTCCCGCGCCGCGCGCAGCATCGGCCCGAGCTCGGTCGATGGATCGAGCACGACGGTCGAGCCGGTCCACATCAGCAGTGTCGAGACTGCGCTCGTGGTCTTGTAGGAACCGGAGCCAGCGATCACGAGGCTATGCGTCGGCCCATGATCGCAGGGGTCGATCAGCAGCGGCGCCTTGCCTCCCTGCCCCCAGGTCTTCGGATCATTGGGGCGGAACCGCACGCCGGCGACCGCATCCTCGCGCGCGGCGTAGGCCTCACCCACCACGACGCCGCCGAACTTCGGATCAGGCCCGGGCCAGAGTTCGCGTGCTTCGTCGAGCGTCATCCAGCGGGCATGGCCGTGATTGTCGGTCGGGCTCCTGATCGGGTCGGCGACCGGCTTCGCCGCCGGATGATCGCGGAGCAGTGTCCAGCCATGAACACGTCGGCCACGGATCAGCCCGGCGAAGCCGGCCGCGAGCGGCAACGCGGCGGCCGGGATCCCGCTCGCGATCAGCCAATGATGCACCGTCGGGTTGCCCCGCATCTCGAAGAGATAGAGCCACCACTGCCAGAACGGATGCGCGAAATCCCCGATCAGCCCCGTGCCGGTAAGAAAGATCAGAGAGGCGACCACGGTGAACGAGGCCAGGCAGAACACCAGGAGGGCGGCGAGGCGGATGGTGGCAAGCTTGCGCATCAGAACTCCCGCAGAAGATCAGCTGCGCTCTCCCCGCGGCGGGCCGCATCGGGGCCAAACCAAACCTCGCCGATGCCGTAGACCGAACCGTCGTTCCGAAACGGAATGATGAGATCGACCGCCGAGGCGAGCAGGTCGCACAGGGTCCGGTCGTCCCACTGCGCGCCCTTGGCCGAACCCTTCACCAGGGCAAAGAGGCGCTTGAATGCCTGGTCGGCATGCGCGCCGTGGATCGTGGTGATGGAACCGGGATGGCCGCTTACGACCTCGTTGACGTAGGTCCAGGCCGCATCGTCGCGCAGCTCCTGCAACAGCACGCGGTCAGGGCGCATCCGGAGGCTCGCCTGCAGCAACTGCTCCGGACCGATGTTTGCGATCGAGAGGCCGTCCTTGCTGTAGAGCAGGCGAACGTGATTCGGTTGCGGCACCACGAGCTCGAGCGTGTCCTCGATGGTGATGATCCGCTCCGCGGGGTCGATCGCTGCGATCAGCGTCTTCGACATCGTCGTCTTGCCGCTGCCGGTCGCACCGCAGAGGAGAATCGTGAGGCGCGCCCTCACGGCCGCCGCGAGGAATCCCTCGATGTCGCCGGAATCGAACAACGCGAGCAGCGGGCCGTGGTCACGCTGCTCCTTGCGCCGCTTCCATTGGTTCCAGCCGGCGAGCTGGTAGCGTCCCTTGACCGAAGAGATCGGTGCCACGGTTGCTCCAGGCTTGCGGATGGTGAGGCTTGCCGTGCCGTGCGGCACCACGGGCGGGATGCAAATTTGCAGCCGCTCGCCACCCGGCAGCTCGGTCGCGCAGAGAGGGCTCGACGGCCCGACTTCCTGCCGCCTCAGCGAGCCCGCGAGCACAGCGATGTCCTCTAGAGTGCCGAGATCGAAGGAAACCTCATGCCGCTCGAAGCAGCCGCGTTGGCGCACCCACGCCTCGCCGGGGCGATTGACCGCGATCTCTTCCGTTGCCGGATCGCAGAGCCACTCCCCGATCGGCTCCAGGAGGAACCGCAGCAGCGGCGCGGCGGGGCTTTCGGGGAGACGCGGCTCCGCAAGTGCGGTCATCGCCACCCGTCCTTCCAGATCTTCCGCCGCCGGCGGTTCATGACGACCTGCGCGACCTTCAGGCCCCACACGCCGGTCACGGGAAGCGCGATCAGCCAGGAATGGTTGTAGGGATGAGGAAGGTCAGCCTGCGCGGACAACCGTGCGACGGCAGCTTCGAGGACGATCATCGTAACGGTGAAGAGAATGCAGAACACCGTCAGCTCTTGCCACGCCCGCAGGAACTCCTCGCGGTTTCTCTGTCTTTCCCGCTCGGTCACCGATCCGGGGCGCACGCCGAGGCAGAACCAGGCGAGCCATGCCTCAATCCGTTTGAGTCCTTGCGGCATCTGACGGACGAGGCGTTCTCTGCCGGTCCCAGACGCAGGCTCCGCATTCATGGCGCCGTCGTTTGCAGCTTGTAGACGTCGGAAAAATTCAGGTCGCGCGCGACGAAGATCGAGACGCTGTCGCCCTGGTTCTTCTTCAGCGTCGGCGGGATGTTGATCTGCGCCTCGAGGGCGGTGTTGGCGACCTGACCTGCGGCCGGCTGGAAATA
>JBOHMN010000535.1:0-2211 GCA_050730175.1 Acetobacteraceae bacterium
GTGCCGTGCTGCAACTTCGCGACGTCGAGAAGCGGTTCGGCCTCGCCCAAATCATCCGCGGCGTCAATCTCGAGGTCGAGCGGAATGAGCGGCACGCCGTCATCGGACCGAACGGCGCCGGAAAGTCGACCTTGTTCAACCTCATCAGCGGGCGCTTCGCCCCGTCGCGCGGCCATATCCTGCTCAATGGCGTGGACATCTCCAATCGCTCGCCCCACCAGGTTCGGCGCGCCGGCCTCAGCCGAAGCTTCCAGGTCACCAATATATTTTCGCATCTCACCGTCTATGAGACCTTGCGGTGCGCCGTGCTGTGGTCGCTCGGCTATCGCTACAATTTCTGGCGGCCGATCCGCCGTCTGCCGGATGTCCGAGACAAGGCGACGGAGCTCCTCGACATGATCGGGCTGACCGCGCACCGGGACGTCAGCGGCGCAGAACTTTCCTATGCCGATCAGCGCGCGCTTGAAATCGCCATCACCATTGCCGGCGATCCGGATGTGGTCCTTCTCGACGAGCCGACCGCCGGCATGAGCCGGAGCGAAACCGAGCGCGCCGTCGCACTGATCCGGCAGGTCACCGCCGGTAAGGCGCTCCTCATGGTCGAGCACGATATGGAGGTCGTGTTCGGCCTCGCCGACCGCATCTCGGTCCTCGTCTATGGCGAGATCATCGCGACCGGAACGCCGGATGAGATCCGCAGCAATGCCGCGGTGCAGAAGGCTTATCTCGGCGACGCCCCCGAAGAGGTATAGGGACCGGCGATGCTGGAAGTAACCGACCTTCACGCCTATTACGGCAAAAGCCACGTCCTCCAGGGCGTCAACCTGACGGTCGGCGACAACCAGGTCGTCAGCCTTCTGGGACGGAACGGGGTCGGCCGCTCGACCACCATCAAGGCGATCATGGGCACGGTCCGGGTCACGGGTTCCGTCCGCTTCAAGAACCAGGAAATCGCGGGCCTTCCCCCATACGAAATCGCCCGCCGCGGCATCGGGATCGTACCCGAGGCACGCGACATCTTTCCGACGCTGACGGTCCATGAAAACCTGCTCATCGGGATGAAAGGCAAGAAGCAGCACGGCCGCTGGTCGGTCGACGCCACTTTCGACCTGTTCCCGAATTTGAAGGCGCGTGCTCACGTCGCGGCGGGTGTCCTGTCCGGCGGCGAGCAGCAGATGCTGTCGATCTGCCGCACGCTGATGGGTGACCCCGACCTCGTCATGGTCGACGAGCCCACGGAAGGGCTGGCGCCGCAACTGGTTGAGCAGGTCGGCCTGTTGCTGGAGACGATCGCCGCCCAAGGCGTTGCGATTCTGCTGGTCGAGCAGAAGCTCCAAATCGCGCTCCGCATCTCGCATCAGGTCCTGGTCATGGGTCACGGCCGAATCGTGTTCAGCGGGGCGCCCAAGGATCTGCTGTCCCAGGACGCCGTCCGGCGCGAATGGCTCGAGGTCTGATCCCAAACAAACCCATTGCAGGAGGGTGAGTGTGAAAACGAATAAGAGTTTGCACGCGCGAACGCGGGCACAGGCTCGGTCGAACGGACGCGCATTCAGGGCTCGCCTGTCATGCAGCCACCCCGAGACAAGTCACGCGCTCCAGCCTTAGGCGGAAGGAGGGCGTTGGAACGATGCATATGGTTCGATAATCGTCCATGAAGGGCAGGCATTGCTACTGTTTCGTGGAGCCTGCAAACAATGGAGACTTCCGCACGGCAGTCTCCCAATCGACCCGTGCGTTACCAGGCGCATCGCGCTCGCGCGACGCCCGCGGGACGCCGGTGACGGCATATCTCGCCGCCCGAGGCATCGACATACCCGTCCCGTCTGCACTGCGCTACGCGCCCTCGCTGCGGCGCCTAGACGGCAGTTACGGGCCAGCAATGGTGGCCCGCGTCGATAGCATCGATGGGCAATTTCGTGCTGTTCATCGTACATGGTTGTTGCGTGATGCCGCCGGAACATGGCGACGCCGAGATCGCGCTTCTCTTGGGCCGATCGGCGGTGGTGCCGTGCATCTCTTCCCGCCTGAAGTCAGCGGATTACACACTTTAAGTTTATCAACTATAATATGTACAATGCCAACTAGTGTCCTGTCCCACAAATACGTTTACATAGGATGCGAAGGGATTCATGATTCGCTTGGTGGAAGGAGCGGATCATGGCGCGCATTGGCAGACCTCAGGAGAGAGAATTGGTGCTTGCCGAAAGC
>JBOHMN010000536.1:0-10279 GCA_050730175.1 Acetobacteraceae bacterium
CGGCCGCGAACTGTAAAGATTTCAGACAGGAGTCAGGCGCGGCGGCGGCGGACGAACCCAACCGCGCCGAAGCCGGCGAGCGCGATGCCGAGCAGCGCCAGCGATCCCGGCTCTGGAACGGCGGTCGACCCGTCGAGACTGAGGTGCGCCGCACCAGTCGTCGTGATCGTCATCACCTCCGTCAATGCGAATGGACTGACGCTCGTCCCGTCCTCGTAACTCGAAAACGCGAACGGCGACGAGCTGGAGGAGAGGGTGGCGAGCGGCGTTGCCATGCCAAACAAGGTATTCGTGTCGTCGAGATAGGTCTCGAGCGTGACCGAGGTCACCGCACCCGTCCAGTTGCCGCTGAATTGCGAGACGAAGTTCAGGGCACCCACCGGCGACGTGAGGCCGTTCACCGATGCCGTGATGACGAGCGTCCCCGCGCTGGATGTGCTGACTTGCGTCGAGCCAAGATCGATCGACAGCGGGTCCGTCACCACCGAGTTGACCTCGACATTCGAGGAAAAGCTCCCGAATGTCTGGCTGACAACCAGCGGGTTGCCAGTACCGGTCGTCGTCGACGTCGCATATCCGGCCTCCGAGAGCTCGATCCCGAGCGTCGGCGTCGCGTGCGCGACCGGTGCCAAGCCGAGGCCACCAGCCGAAAGCAACAATGCTGCTAGGAATGCCTTCTTCACTTCTATGATCTCCATTCGGTAAGTGTGGTCTCCAGGCACCAAGCAAACATCATGCCAGGCGGCCAACTCATTGGAATCGCAAACTTCCCTTTTTGGTGATTGGCGCGATATGTAAAGAAACCAGACGTTGAGAGGGGCGCCGCCGCTTCCGCTCAGAGCCGAATCGCCTCGCAACGCTGCCGCACGGCGCGCGGCTCACCTTCCCGCCACACGAAATACTCGTTCCGTCCGTCGCCGTTCACCGCGAAAACACGGAACCGGTCGCGGTTGTCGATCGCGTGAATGGTGATCCGCCCGATCAGCCCGCCGCGCATCGCCCGCATGTCCTCGACCGCTTCGAGAACCGCGTCGTCCACGCCCGCGCCCTTCTTCATGTACAGCACGACCGAGCGCGCGGTGCCGCAGCGGATCGCCATCTCCCCCACCCCCGTGCAGGCCGCCGCGCCATAACGCGAATCGGCGTAACTGCCGGCACCGATGATCGGCGAATCGCCAAGCCGGCCCGGATACTTCCATTGCCAGCCCGAGGTGCTCACCCCGCAAGCGATCGCCCCTGTCGCGTCGCGGGCCAGAAAGACGGTCGTCCCCGCCGGGTGGTCGGTCTTCACCTGTGCCTTGACGTGCCCGATCAACCCGCTGTCCGGCCACGCCTCGCGCGCCGCGCCGCCCACCGCCGCATCGAACCACGCCTGCCAGGCCTCGCGCGCATGCGGCATCAGATTCTCCCCCGTCTCTGCGCCGATCTCACGCGCGAACATCTCCGCCCCATGCCCGACCAGAATCTCATGCGGCAGCCGCTCCATCACCGCGCGCGCAATCGAAACCGGGTGCAGAAATCCCTTGACCGCCCCAACCGCGCCGGTCCGCAGATTCGTCCCATCCATCACGGAGGCGTCGAGCTCGACTTCACCCAGAATGTTCGCCCACCCGCCCCGGCCGACGGTGCGCACCCGCTCGTCCGCCTCCACCAGCCGGATGCCCGCTTCGATGGCATCGAGCGCGGCGCGCCCAACGCCCAGCAGACGCGCGGTGGTATCCGCCCCGGGATAGCCCTCGCCGTTCGTCACGAGAATCACGGGAAAGCATGCCCTCCCGTCACACGACAAGCGCCGCCCGGTTGGTCGCCGCCCGCTGCCACGCCGCCGCTTCGTCTTCGTCGAACAACTCGGTGAGCTTCTTCATCATCGTGCCGCCAAGCTCCTCGGCATCGACGATCGTCACGGCCCGCCGATAGTAGCGCGTCACATCGTGGCCGATGCCGATCGCGACCAGCTCCACAACATCGTGGCCTTCGATGTCGTGAATGACTTCGCGCAGATGCTTCTCAAGATAGTTGCCGGCATTGACGGAAAGGGTCGAATCATCAACCGGAGCCCCGTCGCTGATCACCATCAGGATGCGCCGGTGCTCGCTGCGCACCAAAAGGCGTCGATACGCCCAGAGCAGCGCCTCGCCGTCGATATTCTCCTTCAGCAGACCCTCGCGTAGCATCAGGCCAAGATTCTTCCGCGCGCGTCGCCACGGCTGGTCGGCCGCTTTGTAAATGATGTGCCTGAGGTCGTTCAGCCGGCCCGGGTTGCGCGGCTTGCTCTCGGCCACCCAACGCTCGCGGCTCTGTCCCCCCTTCCAGGCGCGCGTCGTGAAGCCAAGCAGCTCAACCTTCACCCCGCAGCGCTCGAGAGTGCGCGCCAGGATATCCCCGCACATCGCCGCGACCGTGATCGGCCGGCCGCGCATCGAGCCGGAATTGTCCAGCAGCAGCGTGACAACGGTGTCGCGAAATTCGGTGTCCCGCTCGCGCTTGTAGGAGAGAGAATAAAGCGGGTTGACGACAACCCGCGCCAGCCTCCCGGCATCCAACAGCCCTTCGTCGAGATCGAAGTCCCAGGCACGCTGCTGCTGGGCGAGAAGACGCCGCTGCAGGCGGTTCGCGAGCTTGGAGACAACGCCGTGCAGATGCTGCAGCTGCTGGTCGAGCTGCTGGCGGAGCCGTGTCAGCTCATCGGCGTCGCACAGATCCTCGGCTGAAATTTCCTCATCGAAGCGCCGCGTAAAGGCACGATAGGCGCCTTCGCCCGCTCCCGCCGCCCCGTCGCGCGGCACCTGCGGCCCGCCCGGCCGCTCGTCGCCCTCGGCCGCCTCTTCCTCGCCCCGCTCCGCCTCATCCGTCGCTTCGCCCTCGACTTCATCGGCCGTCGCACCCAGCATCGCCTCGGCATCGGCTTCCGAGCGCCCCTCGCTCTCCGCGCTCTGATCCTCCGCGCCCGATTGCTCTTCCCCCTCGTTCTCATCGCCGTCGGCGTCCGTATCCTGGTCCGCCTCCGCCTCGGCAAGATCGAGCGCGGCCAGCAGCCGGCGCGCAGCCCGCGCGAAGGCCACCTGGTCATCGGCGGAACGGACAAGCTCGGCCATCGCCGCTTCACCCGCAACGCCCAGAGCGCCGCGCCACGTCTCGAGCACACGGTGCGCAGCCTCAGGCGTTCGCTCGCCGGTCAGCCTCTCCCGGGCCAACAGCGCGAGCGCCGCAGAAACCGGAAGCTGATCCTTCTCCGTCATCCGGTCGTAGCCTTCGGCTTCGCATTGCTCGGCCAGGCGCGCGCGCAGATTCGCCGCGACGCCCGCCATGTGCCGCGCGCCGAACACCTCGACCCGCACCTGCTCCAGCGCGTCGTACGCTTGCTTGGCCTCGCGCCCGAGTGGAATTCTCTCCTTGTGCTTCGCATCATCGTGATGGCGGAGCCGGAGCGCGACCTGATCGGCGGTCCCGCGCAGCCGTGCGCGCTCACCCGCCGGCAACGCACGCGTCGGCAGCGGCAGGCGCGCACGCCTGCCGGCGAGCCCCGGCGGGCCGGGTTGGAAAGTCACCTGCACTTCCGCCAGACCGGCCAGGGCGCGCAACGCGCTTGCCGTGGCGCGCTTGAACTCCTCGACCCGATCGTTCTCTTTCGAACCGCTCACAGCCCGCTTCAGGACGCCTTGCGCAGGAAGTTGCCCGTCGGGATCTCCTCGTTGAAGCAACGCTGATAGTATTCCGCAACGATCGGCCGCTCCGCCTCGTCGCACTTGTTGAGAAATGTCAGACGGAAGGCGAAGCCAAGATCACCGAAGATGTGCTCGTTCTCAGCCCAGGTGATCACCGTGCGCGGGCTCATCACGGTCGAGATGTCACCGTTGATGAAGCCAGCCCGCGTCAGCTCGGCCAGCGCCACCATGCTTTCGATCCGCTTTTTCGCCGCCTTGTCGTCCGAGCCGATGCCGAGCTTCGCCATCACGATCTCGGTTTCCTGCCCGTGCGCCAGGTAATTCAGCGTCGCCACGATGTTCCAGCGGTCCATCTGCCCCTGGTTGATCTGCTGCGTGCCGTGATAGAGCCCCGTCGTGTCGCCAAGCCCGACCGTGTTGGTCGTGGCAAACAGGCGAAACGCCGGGTGCGGGCGGATGACGCGGCTCTGATCGAGCAGCGTGAGCTTTCCCTCCACCTCGAGCACCCGCTGGATGACGAACATTACATCCGGCCGCCCCGCGTCGTATTCGTCGAACACCAGCGCGCAGGGATGCTGCAACGCCCAAGGCAGGATGCCCTCACGGAATTCCGTGACCTGCTTGCCGTCCTTCAGCACGATCGCATCCTTGCCGATGAGGTCGATCCGGCTGATGTGGCTGTCGAGATTCACCCGGATGCAGGGCCAGTTGAGCCGCGCAGCCACTTGCTCGATATGCGTCGACTTGCCGGTCCCGTGGTAGCCTTGGATCAGAACGCGGCGGTTGTGCGCGAAGCCGGCCAGGATCGCCAAGGTCGTTTCCCGATCGAAGCGGTACGCTTCGTCGACGTCGGGCACATGCTCGGTGCGAATCGAGAAGGCCGGCACCTCGGTCTCCGTCTCGATGCCGAAAGTCTGCCGCGCGTTGACCATGATGTCCGGCAGGTCGATCGCCGAGGTCGGCTCGACACGTGATTCCGAAGCGACGGCAATATTGTTCATCGGCGAGAGGGTCCAGTGGCGATCAGAGCACTAATGTAGTCCGGCCCCCGGCGGCTTGGAACCCGTCGGCTCAGCCGGCCGCAGCGGTCGGTGCGTTCGCCAGCATCGTGCGCAACGCTGCGTAGGCAAGATTGATGGCCTTGAACCGCTCGCCGGCGCCGGCATCGCCGCCGTTGGCGTCCGGGTGATGGCGCTTGGCGAGTTCCTTGTAGCGCGCCTTGACCGTCTCCAACGTGACCGGCCAACCGAGCTCGAGCGCCGCCAGATGCGCCGCGAGCTCGACCGGCACCGCCGCCTTCGAACGCACACCGGAAGCCCTGTCGGCCAGCGCGGCAAGCTGCTCCTCGAGCCCCACCGCGCTCTTCCACTCGCTCCCGCCGAGCCGCCCGAGCGGCCAGGTGGGACGCCGCCACGCAACATCCGAGCGCAGCTCCGCCTCGATCTGGCCCGGGCTCATTCCCCGGTAATAGTCCCAGGCCGAATTGTACGCCCGCACATGCTCGAGGCAGAACCAGCGCCACTCGCGGAGCGCCCGCCGCGAACGGGGGGCACGATACTCCCCAGGCGCCTCGCAGCCCTCGACATCGCACGCCTGCCCCGGCGCGTCGGGATCCGGCGCGAAGGCCTTGCTGCGGGAAAGACGCGGTTTCATGGATTCGTTATGGGGTTTCCTCCCCCGTGTTGGCAACGCCGGCTTGGCGGGCGGCACGAAACGGCAGATATCTCGAGCATGCAAACGACTACAGAGACCCGGGCCCCCAAGCAAACCCGGGCCCAACGCATCGAACGCCTCCTTCGCGCCCGCTTCGAACCCAGCCGGATCGCAGTGCACGACGACTCCGATCAGCATATCGGCCACCCCGGCGCGCGGCCCGAAGGCGAAACGCATTACTCGGTGCTGCTCGTCTCGGAGGCCTTCCGCGGCCAGAGCCGCGTCGCCCGCGCCAGGGCCGTGCACGCCGCCCTGGCCGATGAGTTCGGCTCCGGCCTGCACGCGCTCTCGCTCGCGCTCGCCGCCCCCGGCGAAGAGCCCCGCGCGTAACCCCCCGGCGGCCCGGCAGCCGCTAGAGCAATATCACCCTGACCGGAATCGCCAGACGCCGGTCGGGACGACGAAATTGCTCGAGAAAAGAAACAGGGAGCATGTTCAGTCACCCTGAACATACCCTGAGGGCTCAAACCCTAGGCAGCATCACGGAAAACGTGCCCGACCGTCTTGTCTTTAAGCCCGTGCGTCTGCCCCTGGCGCGGTTTGCCTTCGAGATCGCGGACGGTCTGCCGGACTTCCGCGATGATGGCGCCATCCGCAGTTCGATGAAAGCGCACAGGCTCGACGTGCGGACCGACCATGGTCCACTGGCGCGTCCAGTACTCGCGTATGGCCTCGCGGCCACGGACACGCGGAGGCCGGGCTGCTCGTTGCCCTGCTGACGCGCCTGATCGCGAGCCTCGATCGGGTCGCAAGCGCCGAAGCGTCGCTCGACACGCCAGTTTCTGAGAAGGAGGACTGACCGGACCGTCCGTTGGAGACTGATCGAGTCTGAACCGTAGCGCCTCCTCCGCGACGTGCTGCTAAAACTTTTTATTCTCCTTGAAAATCCCACCATACTCGCGGCATATTGCGTGGGCGCGGAGAAGGAAATTTCACAGACATGCCAAATGCCAAAGCGCCGAAGGAGATCGACGCAACCGACCGCGCAATCCTCCGGCTGCTGGCCGACGATGCAAGCCTCTCCCTTGCCGAAATCGCGGCCTCGGTCGGGCTGACTGCAACGCCCTGTTGGAAGCGCATCCGCCGGCTCGAAACGTCGGGCATCATCCGCCGCCGGGTGGCCCTCATCGATGCGGCGAAGGTCGGGCTGCCGGTCACCGCCTTCGTCTCCGTCGAGACCGCCGATCATTCCGCCGCCTGGCTCGAGCGGTTCGCCACACTCATCGCCGACACGCCGGAGATCGTCGCCGCCTGGCGGATGAGCGGGGACGTCGATTACCTGCTGCACGTCGTCGTGCCGGATATCGCGGCCTATGACGGATTCTACCGCCGGCTGATCAACGCATTGCCGCTGCGCAACGTCACCAGTCGCTTCGCCATGGAGCACCTGAAGGCCGCACCGCTGCCGATTTGAAGCACGCGCAACTTCGCCATCTCTCCCGCCATCACGAGGCTGGCGTTACGCCCGGCCGTCTTCCGATGGCGAACGCAACGGATCGGCGCCAGTATAGAATTTCGGCCAGCGTCGCCTGACCACCGGCCCATCCGCGGCGTAAGCATAGCAGCTATTGAGCATGCGCGGCGCGCGCGCCGCCGCATCTTCGGTCTCCTCCTTGTCTCCCCGCGCGGAATAAAGCGTCTGGATCGCGGTCGTCCCGATCTGCTGCAAGAGTTCGCGCAAATGCGTGCAGCCGGCCACGCCGCCTACTCTTTCGGCGGCAGCCCTGAGGAAACCACGGCCGATTCTGAGCCCGGCGAGCCTGGCAAAGTTCGGAGCCGCGGCGGCACAGATCGCATACGGCCCGTGTTCGGTCGCCGCCTCACTCGTCTCGATCACCAGGTTCTCGTCCACCGTCACACGGAACCACATTTCATGCAGCGGTTCGCCGGCAGGAATTTCGCCGCGATCCTCGTTCGGAAAGCTGTAGCTCTTGGTATCGATCAGATGCGCTTCGATATCGAAACGCCCGTCGCTCCGCCGATAGCCACGAACGGTGATATCGCGCGCATGTAAAAGTGCGCGCCCTGTCGGTTTGCTGAGCGGCATGCAGTCCTCGCTTTCTCCCCGCATATCGCGCGCACGGGCCACGGCCGCAATGTCCGGCCGCACCCCGGCCGCGACGCCCCCGTGCCAGGCCGCTATGCAACCCGCACGCACCGGCAGCAGATGAACAAATGGCCGCACCCCCGCCCTCTGTCGCCGTCTTCGACATCGGCAACGTGCTGATCCGCTGGGATCCGCGCAATCTCTACCGCAAGCTGTTCGACGGTGACGCCCAGCGCATGGAATGGTTCCTCGCCAACGTCTGCACCGACCTCTGGAACCTCGAACAGGACCGCGGCCGCAGCTTCGCCGACGCCACCGCCGAGTGCATCGCCCGCTTCCCGGACTGGGAAACTGAGATCCGCGCCTACGATGAACGCTGGGTAGAAACCCTGGGCGGCGCGATCGCCGAGAATGTGACGCTGCTCGCCCGCCTCGATCGGGCGGGCGTGCCGCTCTACGCCATCACCAACTACTCAGTGGAAAAGTTCGCCCTCACCCGCACGCTCTTCCCCTTCCTCGAAGCCTTCCGCGGCATCGTCGTCTCCGGAGCCGAGCGGATCGTGAAACCCGACCCGCGCATTTACCGCCTCCTCTGCGAGCGTCATGCACTCGATCCCATCGCTTGCCTCTTCATCGACGATTCGCCCGCCAACGTCGCCGCCGCGCGCGCGCTCGGCATGGCGGCCATCCAGTACGCCTCGGGCCTCGATCTCGCGCGTGCGCTGCAGAGGCTCGGTCTGCCCGCCTGAACATCCGGCGCGCCGCATCGCGTTCGGCATCGGCCGCCGCCGCGATGCAGCGGATCGGCGAGCCCGCATGGAGATTGAACTGCCGCGTTCCCGCATCGAACGTTCCGGCCCTTTGGCCCGGAGGAGGTCGCGATGATGGACGCCGCCCCCGCCCTGACCGGACGAACGGGGACACCGGCGAACGGCGCCCAAGCCGCCGCAGCCTGTGCGGGCTCGACTGGCTGAATTTCTCGATGACTGACGTTGCGAACGGACCAGGCGCGTATCTCGCGGTGTTCCTGAAAGGTGCGCAGAACTGGGGCGCGCGCGAAATTGAAGTTGCGCTGGCGGTCAGCACCATCGCCGGTGCGGTGAGCGAGAGCAATATCAACCTGACTGGAATCGCCAGATGCCGGTCAGAGTGATGAAATTGCTCGAGAAAACAAACCTGGAGCACGATCAGCCAGCCGGAACGCCCTCTAGTGCCCTGCCCCTGCAGTGCGCTACCCATGGCGGCGCACGGAGGGGATCGAGAGGCCACCGAAAACAAAGGGAGTGTCCCGGTCAGACCTTCTCTCGCCATATCGCGTGCGCGATGAACGGAGAATGAGATGACTAAGGCAACCCCGGATCCACAGCGGATCATGCAGGTCGGGATGGGATTTTTCGCGTCGAAGACTCTCCTGAGCGCAGTCGAGCTCGGCCTCTTTTCAGTCCTCGGCGCGGGACCGCTCACCGGCGAGGCGCTGCGCACGCGCCTCGGATTGCACACGCGTGCCGCGGCCGATTTCTTCGATGCACTGGTGGCGCTCGGCTTCCTCGCTCGCGACGGTGACGGACCGGAAGCACGCTATGCCAACACCCCGGAGACGGCGGCTTTCCTCGACCAGTCCAGCCCGACCTATCTCGGCGGAATCCTCGCCATGGCCAGCCAGCGCCTTTACCCGTACTGGAGCAATTTGACCGAAGCGCTGCAGACTGGACGTCAGCAGAACGAATCCAAGGATGGCGGCGACCCTTTCACTGCACTCTACACCGATCCCGCACGACTCGTGCAGTTCCTCGCGGCTATGGCCGGAGTGCAGCAGCTGAACTTCACCACTCTCGCCGCCCTCTTCGACTTCCGGCGCTTTCGGGTCATCTGCGACGTCGGCGGCGCAAGCGCCGCCCAATCGCTTGCGATTGCAGAACGGCACCCGAATATCTCGTGCATCTCCTACGACCTGCCGCAGGTGACGCCGCACGCGAGACGCCGCATCGAGGCTGCTGGCCTCGCCCACCGGATCGAGGCGCTGAGCGGAAATTTCCTGACGGATGCGTTGCCGCAGGCGGACATCATCTTGATGGGCAACGTCCTGCACGACTGGGGAACGACGACCAAGGAGCTGCTGATCGCCAAGGCTCATGCCGCCGTGGCAGACGGCGGAGCGCTCATCGCGGTCGAGAATATCATCGACGACGCACGGCGGGAGAACGCGATGGGCCTCTTGATGTCACTCAACATGCTGATCGAGACACCGGAGGGATACGACTACACTTTCGCGCAGTTCGACGGTTGGTGTCGCGCGGCCGGATTCCGATCGACGGAAAAGATCCCGCTCGCAGGCGCTGCAAGCGCTGCGGTGGCTTGGAAATGATGGGAGACGCGGCAGCCGTGCAAGAGATCGTGCCCACGGACGATCGGCGCCAGGGCCCGCGGGCAAACCTGATCCCGAGGCGAACGCAGCCGAGCAGGACGAAGCCAGGGAGACGCCTGCCCGCCAACTGTCGCCGTGGCAACCGAGCCAGGCGGGTGGACTGGCATCCGTTATTTCCGCTTGCACGGCTCGCCCAATGTCTATCGCTCGGAATATGGGTCAGACGCGCTTGCCAGTCTCGCCGCGCGATTGTCGCATGCGGCAGCGGCAGTGCCCCCGACCTGGTGCATCTTCGATAACACCGCCCTCGGTGCGGCAATCCTGAATGCGATCGCCCTGCAAAACCTTCTCCGCGATCCTCGACCAGACCGCACCAACCCGCCCTGACGCGCCCTAGAGCAATATCACCCTGACTGGAATCGCCAGATGCCGGTCAGGGTGATGAAATTGCTCGAGAAATCAAACGTGGAGCGCGTTCAGCCAGGCTGA
>JBOHMN010000537.1:0-18144 GCA_050730175.1 Acetobacteraceae bacterium
ACCCTATCTGTCCCTGAATCCGATCCCGAGCCACGCTTCGGGCGGCTGGCGGGGGTCAAGCCTCGCGAAGCGACCGCCGAAGGCGGCTTGGGCTTGACGCCGGGCAGCCGACCGCAAGCACAATGAACGATCGGATAATGGGTGCAACGTCCCAGTCTTTCGCTGCCGCGACCCGCGGCGTGCAGCGACCGTCCACGCTCGTCAGCCATCCGATTTCAGGTATCGGAAGTACGCTCTCGATCGCAAACAGATACCTCGGCGGGGTTACCGCCCCGCCAACTTCTCCCTTGACCATTGGTAGGAAGTCCCATCACTTTCTGCACGCCGGGGACGAAAACCCCAATTCGAGCAGGAACCCGCTCTGTTTGCGAGCACGAGCGGCGATGATTGCGAGCGGCTACATCTAGCCATCGCGCCGCCCGCAGGCCCACGGCATCAGCCTGCACGATACCGAACCGGGCAAATTGCACCAGAACCTGAACTCGAACGTGTCGCGGCCGGACATTGGTGCTTGCCTCCATACTTCCAGAATGCTACCGGAGGTTGATAGTTCTCTATATGGAGGCCGTTATGGTTGATGAAACGAAATGGACTTGCTCGGTCGATCCGACCAGCAAGACCGCGACGTTGAAAGTTTCAAGAAACGGCGGAACTCCTTACGCGACGACGATCCGTGGCGTTTGCTATTCGCCGGCACCAATAAACGGCTCCAACAAATATGCCCCAGCGCTCGGAGACTGGTACTGGGACGACTTCGGGTCGATAACCGGCTGGAAGGCTCTCTGGCAGAGGGATCTCCCCTCGATGCGGATGGGGGGCAACGCCAACGCGGTCCGCATCTATTGCTCACTGTCCCGGCAACTCGGGCCGGACGGCAGTTTCCCGGTGCCGTGGAACGGCGGTCAGTTGTTCACGCACCAGACCTTTCTCGACTGGTGCTGGAACGGCAAGGCGCCGCCGCTCGATCAGCACCCGATGTATGTCCTCGTCGGCGTTCCTCTGCCATCGACCATGTTGTGGAAAAACCAGTACGACAAAGCATCTGAGGCCGAAAGGGATTATTGGACGAACGTATTGCGCGAGACCGTTGCACAAGTAGGGCGCCATCCGGCCGTGATGGGCTTCACGATCCAGAACGAGCAGGATGCCGCCGAAGTCTGCTACGGCAACCCCACACTGGCCGCGTTCTGGTGGGGGCAAGTCGAAAAGATGGCCGCCATCGTCAAGTCGGCGGCGCCGGACAAATTGGTGGGCATGGCTACCCACGACGATCCTCAGATCCCGGCAAAGGCCGCCTCGTACATGGCAAACTGCCGGCACATAGACTTCTGGGGCGTCAATACCTACCAGACCCTGTCCTTCGACAGCGTCTTTTCGGGGTACGCCAAGCTCACCGGCTCCGCGTTGAAGCCGGTCATCCTCACCGAATACGGCCTGCCCCCGACCGGGCATCGCGATCCCGGGAATCCGGCGACCATCTACGAGGACGCTTCGACCCGTACCAAGACGGCCGGCGTCCTAACAAAAATGTTGCCGCAAGCGTTTAAGAATCCGCTGGGCCTCGGCGTCTATTACTTCGAGTTCTGCGACGAATGGTGGAATCAGCCGGAAGCGCCGAATATTTACACGTGGTATGGCGGTCCGGCGGCTCCCGGCTTCCCCAACGGCTACTGGGACAACGACGGCTTCGGCCTCTCCTCTATCAAACGCGGCGGGAGCCTGCCGAACGATGCACCCATATGGACCGGCAACGGACCTAACTCCCCGATCGACGTGCATACGCAGCGGACCGAGGTCGCGACCAAGGTGTGGCTAGCATATGAGCACGCTCCACGATCCTGAAGGGAGCCACGTGCGAAAGCGAGTCGCCTTTCGCCGGGCAGCTAGTGGCCACCGAGGCTGGCGATGTTGCCGCGAAGGCGCCGCTTTTCGACGTTAGTGCTCACGAAAAGTTACTCTGGCTCGGGATTGGCGACGCACGTCTGGAAAGCCAGGCCGCGGTGCTTTGCGTTCCCCGGGCAATGATAAATGCGGCTATAGGAGAGAGAAGGTCGTAACCTAAGTCCGCGGGCGCCAAGCAGACGGTCCGTGTGAGTCTTCAAGCGCCGCGCACCCATGCGTCGGCACCCCGGACCGAACGTGGTAGGTCGCGAGCCGATCAGCGTTCCCTGGGTGACGGCGGATGACAAGAGCGTGTCGCTTCCTCGCGGTGCTACCGGTGCTGATGGGGATTTCGGCGTGCAGCACGAGGCCCCGCGCCGCTGATGATCCGGCCACACACATCCGCGCCGCCCTCGAACGGTGGCGCGTCGATTTCAACGCGCGACAGGCGGCACACATATGCGACCTGTTCGCGCTAAGCTTGCACTACGACTTCCAAGGCTTGCCGGAACAGAACTACACGCAGCTCTGCTCCCGGCTTCACCGAGTTCTTGCCGATCATACGAAATCCTTCCAGTATCGACTCCACGTCAAGGAAATCATTGTGTCGGGATCGCTCGCAGTGGTGCGCCTGACATGGATCGCGACCGTAACCGGATCGCATGGACGCAGCACGACACACGATGAGCCTGGGTTAGATGTATTCCAGCGCCAGCCGGACGGATCGTGGAAGATCATCCGCTACATGGCATATCCGGCACACCCGTGACGAACATGGCCCCCAAAAGCGTCAGGCAGCGGTTTCACATATTTCAAGATTTTCGTGCCGGCGGGTTGCCTAACGCTTGCCGATGGAGAGCCACCAATTCGGCGCGTTTCGCCATCTGGCCCGGCGTCGGCATGTAGACAGATACCTCTTGCTGCCAAGAACCCAAGCCCTGAACCTCGAAATCGACGCAAACGTGAAGTCTGCTTTCGACAGGTGCCTCCGCGTAAGACCGGTGAGCGCCGCCCTGCTTCGACGGTGTCGATGTGCCAAATCTGGCGACCTTAAGGTGCTCTTTAAGGACGAGCTTAAGGCGATGTCGGACGGCAAGGTGGAGATCATTGGCGGGCGGGAACGGCGACGGCGCTGGGGGCGGGAGGAGAAGCTGCGGGTTGTTGCGGAGGCAGAGGAGCCGGAAGCTTGCGTCCGGGTGGTGGCGGCGCGGCACGATCTCGTCGTAGTAATCCTGCTTGTTGTCCTCCACAGCGGTGGAAATCGAATAGTGTCGTTCGGCGTCATCACGACTTCTTTCGCGCGGAAGGCGTTGTTGTTGTCGGGATCGGCCCAGTTGACCGCACTCGGCGGCACGAAACCCTCCCGATAGGGGGTCGCCAGCCGGTCGATCGTCGTGGTGATCGCCTTCACCACCGCCGGATCGTCGAGATGCGGCTTCCCATCGGGCGTGATCAGCCCGCTCCCGCCGTACACTTCCAGGAACTGCCCGAAAAGACTGCGCGAATCGTCGCCGACCGTCGAAAGCGTATAGCCGAAGCCATAGACGTGGCGCATGCCTTTCTTGCGCAGCTTCCCCCGTACCGGCTTGAAGAAATCGAGCTATTTATCAAATATCTTGGGAATACCCGACATCTGGTTACCGACCTTCTCCACCAGCGGCTTCCAGGTTGGAATGTTCAGTGTCTCGCCCTTCAGCGGAACGCCGTAAAACGCCCGCTTCTTGGCGACGTCGTTGTAGAATTGGGAGGATACGGTCGCGGTCTTGCTGTACTCGTGCTGTTGCGCCGCGACGACGTCGCCGACATCGACGAGCTGACCCCCCAGGCCGCCTGCGGTACCGTCTGCGCGGCTCCGTCGTCCGAATAGATGAGTTCCGGAACATCCCCGGTCGTGAGCGCTGAGACGAGCTTCTGATCCAACGGCACTCCCGGGAACATCGAGACATTCATCTTGATGCCGCTCTCCTTTTCCCAGGCGTGTACGACATTGAAAAGGGCTTGGTCCCCGGCTGCATAAAATCCCCGGTTCCACCACACATTCAGGGTCTTCTTGTCTGCTGCCCACGCGACATACGGTCACGCCAGCACCGCAGTCGCAACCGCTGCCGTCCCGCCGAGCAGTTCCCGCCGTCCCAAATCCCTTATCGCTCCCGTCCCCCTTTCGGTGCCCGACCTTCTCGTCACCCCACGCCAGGATTTTACCGGCCCTGGACGCACGTCGTTCTTCCGGTCATGCGCTCTGCCGCGTCGCCATCGCGCCTGCAACACCCCGACACCACGCGGTCACAAAGTAGCCGTGCGTGGCGTGGCTTGAGATCTAGTCACGCGGTTGTCGCCACGATTTCGCCGATCGTGTCGTCACCGATCTTGCGCGGGGCGTCGCGACGCGGCTCGTCCGCCAGGCCATCGAAGCGACGGGCAGCGAACCGTTGACCCCAGATGGCCCGGTCGTCCGGCGGGTCCCGAGATTCTTGACGATTGCGAAGGTGCTTGTGCCGTTCGTCGCGATTGCGAGCGACGCCTTGAGAGCACTATCACCCGGACTGGAATCGCGAAGCGGTCCGGAAGCGCATAAATCCGCGCGGTCAGACAAAGCCGCGCGTGTTCAGCCAGCCTGAACGCGCCCTAGCAGAGCGATTCCATGAAACCACGCATTTCCGGCCGCCCGCATCACGAGGAACGTGTAGGGTGGAAGACCGCGAGGCCCGCTTTGCGGGCCGTGGCGGGAATTCCGCCGCTCTGAGGCGCCATCCGGCAGAGCACGTTGCTCCGCTTCCCCTTCTGGATAACCGGTGCTCCGGCACCTTCAGCTTCTTTCGGAACGGACCGGATGGACAACTTGTTGAAACCTCTCGGCGAGAGCACCGAGCCAGATCGCGACCGCCTCGGCGCCCGGGTCGGGATAGCCAACGGTGCGGGCGCCGAGATAGGTCGACCGGCCGCGCCGCGGTGTCATGTCCGCTGTTGCACTGGCGCCTTCGCGCGCCGCGGCGGCCGCGGCAGCGAGCGCGGTGCCAACGCTCGTTGTATCCGTCGCGAGAACGCGCTTGAGGGCTGCCGCCGCAGGCAAGAGAGCATCCAGCATCGTGCGATCGCCGGCCTGCCCGCCGCCGAGTTCCGCCAGCGCCGCAACTCCGGCGCCGAAAGCCTCCGCCCAGGCGCCCGGCCCAAGGGTGGCGGCCGCGCTCAGGTGCCGCGAGGCCCGGAGAAGCAGCACGGCATAGAGCGGCCCCGACGTGCCGCCGAGCACCCGTCGCACGATCACGGAAAGCGCCGCGAGCGCCGCTGGCGGGTGGGCAAGGTCGAGCCGCGGTAGCGCATCCCGAATCGCCATGGCACCCCGCGCCAGGCTGATGCCAAGATCTCCGTCACCCACCGCTTGATCCATGGCCGTAAGCACCGGCTCCGCTTCGGTCAGGGCGGTTGAGACGGCCCTGAGAGCCGCCTCGAAGCGAGGCGAAGGGGTGCCGGGCGGTGCCACTTCGGGCGCCGCCGCGGATGGCGGTGCAAGCCGCTGCGGCGCTTCGCCGGCTACCCAGGCCGGCGCGGAGGCAAAAGCATCAAGGCGTGCCAACCGTGTCCCGTCGAGCTTGAGGAGGGACAGCGAACAACCCGCCATTTCGATCGCGGTCAGGAAGGTGCCCGCCCAGGCGCGCTCGACCGCGATCCCTTGCTCCTCCAGGACAGCCAGTGCATGGCGGGCGATGATCATGAGCTCCATCACCGGCGTCGCGCCAAGGTTGTTGATCAGAAGCGCCACCCGGTCGCCGGCGCGGAGAGTCTTCTGCTCGGTAATGCGATCGAGCAGGCTCTCGACCAGCCGGTCCGCAGCTTCCATCGCCGTGCGGCGCGCCCCGGCCTCACCATGGATGCCGAGACCAAGCTCGATCTCGCCTTCGCCCAGGGCGAACCCAGGCTTGCCGGCCGCCGGCACCGTGCAGGGCGAGAGCGCCACACCCATGGTGCCGAGCGCTGCAACCGCGGCCTGCGCCTCCGCCTTCACGCGCGCAAGGTCGAGACCAGCGGCAGCCGCCGCCCCTGCCACCTTGTGCACCAGCACGGTGCCGGCAATGCCCCGCCTTCCGACGGTATCGGCTCCCGCGTCCAGCGCCACGTCGTCGTCCACGATGACGATTTCCGTAGCAATCCCTTCGGCCCGCGCCATCTCGGCGGCCATGCCGAAGTTGAGCCGGTCACCGGTGTAGTTCTTGACAATCAGCAGCACACCGCCTGGCCCGGCCACGGCGTGGACCGCCGCCAGTATGGCGTCGGTCGAGGGCGAAGTGAAAACATCGCCGGTGACGGCGGCATGCAGCAGCCCGGGACCAACGAAGCCGGCATGCGCCGGCTCATGCCCCGCCCCCCCGCCTGAGATCAGCGCGACGCCCTTCGTCTTGCCGCCGGCTCGGAACACCACCTGGCTCGCCGGCAACAGGGCGAGACCGGGATGCAGGCGGGTCAGACCCTCCAGCATTTCCGGCACCACGAGAGCCGGATCGTTGATCAGCTTCTTCACGGCATTTCCTCAGCCTGGCGCCAAAGCCACGCTACCACGAGAGGTCTCACGACGCTCGGACACCGGCACACTCGCCTTGTGACGGCCGTGGCGTTGGCCGCCGCCGGCACTCTCACCCGGGAGGACGATTCCAAAGTTGCGTGATATTGCCGTCGCAGAACCGCAATTCCGTGGGCAGCCCGTCCTGGCTTCCCGGGGTGGCAACGCAGTGGCTGAAGGTGCCGGAGATTCCTGACGACAACAGGTTGTTACGGATTCCGAAGCTCCAGTCCTCATTGCTGATCTTGTTGCAGGGCCACTGTTGGATGGGTGTTCCGTTGACGGCCTTGCCACGCGCGTCGAGGCAGAGACGGCTCGACCGGTTGACCAGGTGGGCCTTCGTGGACGAGACAAGCGTGACCGTCCATTGCTGAGCGGTGCTGCCGTCGCAAGCCTTCTGTATGATCGCGACGCCGCGATCGGATGATCTGCCGAGCGGTTGCAGGCACTTGCCGTTCTGGACGCTCACCAGTTTGACGATCGGGTCTTCGGCGTGCCCGGCCGGGCAGAACGCAAGACCGCCCGCGCTCGCCATCGCCGTTGCAAGAAATATCACGGCAAACCGATGATTTCGCATGTTCGTTCCTCCTGTCCTTGATCGGGTGTGCGCCCTGCCGCGCCCGCCCTCCTGCACCGTTGAATCAGGCGATCCGCCTGGTCAGCAGCGTAGCGGGCCGCTCCCCAACGACGCCTGAGCGTGGGCAGCTCTCGTTCTTCCGAATTGGCTGCTTGCGTCGGCGGCGGACGAACGGAGCATCCGCCCTTGGGGCGCCGCTGCGATCTCGGGCGCCCGACGCGCAACCGCGCCTCCGCCGTAGGCAGTCCGCCGGGTCATCGTCTGGAGGCCCCCAAATCATTAGTGTATGGAACTTATATCGAAGGTCAAACGGCGGCGGCAAGCAATTCGCGCAAGGTTCCAGGAGTTTCTCGAGACCTGGCGGCGGGTTGGCGAGCCGATAGCGCTTCCGGCTCGCCGCAACCGGAACGCCCCCGCTGTTCCCCGCTGTTTTGCGCATCTCGACCGGTGCGTCCAATTTCTCGATTCTGCGCCGATCGCTGCGCTCGAAGCCGCTCCGATCCGGCCGGCCCCGCTGTTTCCCCGCTGTTCTGAGCGGCGTTTTCCCGGCGCCGCCGCTTCCTCTTGCTCCAATGGCCCGCCTCCCGCCACACTTGCCGCCGCCCGGCCCCGCGCGCGGCGCCTGCAGAGCAGCCACCGAACCCCGGCCGAACCGTCGTCATAGGTGCGGTGCACAAAAAGAATGACGATCGATTGACATAATCTATCGAACGATATAATTAGCGCGCATGCCACCCGACGCGTTCCACCCCGCCTCCCCGGCCCGAACCTTCCCGCACGGACGCGGCGAGGATACCCGGCTTCGCATCCTGCAAACCGCGCTCCAGCTCTTCGCAACCGAAGGCTACGAAGGTGCGAGCACACGCACCCTCGCCAAGCGCGCCGGCGTCAACCTCCCCGCCATCCAGTACTACTTCGGCAGCAAGGAAGGCCTCTACCACGCCGTGATCGAGCAGATCGCGGACCGCATGGAGGAAAAGATCGCGCCGGTCACCGCCGAGATCCGCGATGCCCTGGCAAGCGGCCTCGCCTCGCGCGATGAGATGCTCTCTCTCCTCTGTGGCATGCTCGAGAAGTTCGTCGTCCTCGTCACCGATCGCGACAAGCCGGATTGGGAAAGCCGTTCGCTCTTCTTCGCCCGCGCCGAGGTCGAGGGGGCGGCCGCTCTGCTTCCGCTGCATCAGCGGGTGGTGCGCCTGATCGTCGAGCCTTGCGCGGCGCTGGTCGGCAAGCTCATCGCCCGCCCGCCCGATGCGGAAGAAACCTTGCTCAAGACGATCGCGCTGATCGGCCAGGTCGTCGTCTTCTGTAACCGCAAGGCGCACCTCGCCCTTGGCTGGCAGACGCCCAAGGCCCGCCACGTCAAAGCGGTACAGGCGCTGATCTCCGGCCACACGCGGGCGATCTTCGCCGTCCCGCCCGAGCGGGAAGGCTGAACAGGAGCGGCCCATGGTGAAGCGGATGTTCATCATGCTGCTCGCGGTGGGCGTCGTGCTCGGCGGCATCGCCGGTTTTCAGGCATTCAAGGCGCACATCATCAAGAAGGTGATGGCATCTCTCGCCAATCCACCGCAGACGGTCTCGACGGTCGTGGCCGCATACCAGCCGTGGCAACCGGCTCTGGCCGCTGTCGGTAGTCTCACCGCTCTCCAGGGCGCCAACCTTTCGCTTCAGGTTCCCGGAATCGTCAGCGAGATCGCCTTCAAATCCGGCCAGGATGTCGAACAGGGCCAGGTGCTGCTGCGCCTGCGTTCCGATGAAGAGCAAGCAAGGCTCAGGGCGCTCCAGGCAACCGCCGAACTTGCGCGTGTCACCTATGAGCGAGACCGCAAGCTCGCACCGGGGCACATCATCAGCCAGGCAGCACTCGATACCGACGCCGCAAACTTCGAGAATGCCACAGCGCAGGTGGCGACGGAGCGCGCGATCGTCGACCAGAAAACGTTGCGTGCGCCGTTCTCCGGGCGTCTCGGCATCCGAGCCGTCGATCTCGGCGAGTACCTTCCGGCCGGCATGACCGTGGTCGGGCTGCAGGCGCTCGATACGCTGTTTGCCGACTTCTACCTTCCGCAAGCGGAACTCTCCCGTATCAAGGTCGGCCAGGGGGTGACGGCGGCCGTCGATGCCTATCCGGGACGGACTTTCCCCGGCCGCATCGTCGCCATCAACCCAAGCGTTGATTCCACCTCGCGCAACGTCCTGGTGCGCGCCGAGATCGCCAACCCCGAAGAGCTCCTGCTGCCCGGCATGTTCGCAACTCTCTCCGTAGGCACGGGCTCGGAGCAACAACACATCACGCTTCCGGCAACCGCGATCGCTTACAATTCGTACGGTGATTCCGTGTTCGTCGTCGTCCCGGACCCGCAGCACGACGGAGCTCCATCCGCGCAGCTTGCTAAGCAGCGTTTCATCACGATTGGCCCGGCACGCGGCGATCAGGTCGCGGTGCTCAAAGGTGTCAGCGCCGGCGATGTCATCGTGACCGCCGGGCAGATGAAGCTGCACAACGGCACCCCGGTTCTCGTCAACAACGCCGTGCAACCTCCTGACAGCGCCAGTCCGGTGCTGGTCGATCCGTAATGAAACGCGTGCCGTGAAGTTCACCGACCTCTTCATCCGCCGCCCGGTGCTGGCGGCCGCGCTGAGCCTCGCCATCCTCGTGCTCGGCCTGCGCGCGGCGAGCGTGCTGCCGGTCCTGCAGTATCCGAAAACGGAAAACGCGGTTGTCACCGTGACAACGCTCTATCCCGGCGCAGATCCCAAGGTCATTGCCGGCTTCATCACGACGCCGCTCGAGAACGCGATTGCGCAGGCGAACGGCATCGATTACATGACCTCGAAGAGCCAGCCCGGCGTCAGCACGATCAGCGTCAATTTGCGGCTCAACTTCGAGCCCGACAAGGCACTGACGGAAATCAACACCAAGATCAGCTCGGTCCTGAACCAGTTGCCGGCGGGCGCCGAGCAGCCGGTGCTTTCGGTCACCGTCGGGCAGACGATCGACGCGATGTACATCGGCTTTTCGAGCACGGTGCTCGCCCCCAACCAGCTCACCGATTATCTCGTCCGCGCGGTGCAGCCGAAGCTGCAGGCGGTGCCGGGGGTGCAAAACGCGGAACTGCTCGGTGCCAAGAATTTCGCGCTTCGGGCGTGGTTCGATCCGAACAAGCTCGCCGCCTACGGCGTCACCGCGAGCGATGTCGCCCGGGCGCTGGCCGACAACGACTACATCTCCGGGCTCGGCAACACCAAAGGCCAGATGGTGCAGGTCAACCTCGCCGCTTCGACCAGCCTGCACACGCTCGACGCGTTCCGCAACCTTGAGATCAAAACGAGCAATGGCGCCATCGTCCGGCTCAAGGACGTAGCAAACGTTTCTCTGGGCTTCGACGACTATGACTCGGAGGTCAGCTTCGACGGCAAAAAGGCCGTCTATATCGGCATTCAGGTCGCTCCGGGCGCTAATCTTCTGAACGTCATTCATAAGGTCCGCGACGTCTTCCCCGCGATCCAGGCCGCCCTGCCACAGGGAATCGACGGAACAATCGTCTATGACTCGACGCAATTCGTGAATAGTGCGATCAACGAGGTGCTGCGCACGCTGATCGAGGCGATGCTGATCGTCACCGCTGTGGTATTTGTCTTCCTCGGCTCGCCGCGTTCCGTGCTGATTCCCTTGATCGCGATTCCGCTTTCCCTCGTCGGCACTTTCGCGATGATGCTGGCGTTCGGCTTCTCCATCAACCTTCTCACGTTGCTTGCGCTGGTGCTCGCGATCGGGCTCGTGGTGGATGATGCGATCATCGTCGTCGAAAACGTGAACCGCCTGCTCGAGCAAGGTATGCGGCCCGTTGCGGCCGCCATCCAGGCGGCGCGCCAGCTTGCCGGCCCGATCATCGCGATGACCGTGGTGCTGGTCGCAGTCTATCTGCCGATCGGCTTCCAGGGTGGACTGACCGGCGCGCTCTTCACCGAGTTCGCCTTCACGCTGGTCGGTGCGGTGACGGTCTCCGCCGTAGTCGCGCTCACGCTGTCGCCGATGCTCGCCTCGCGCCTCCTCACATTGGAGGCGCATGCAGGGTCGGGCACTGAGGCAAAGCTGGTCGGCTTCATCGACCGCCGTTTCAGCGCGCTGCGCCGCCGCTATGAGCGGCTTCTGTCACGCAGCCTGAATTACCTGCCGGTAACCGCTGTCTTCGCCGCCTTGGTCCTGGGTAGCATCTTCTATCTCTATTCGAGCGCGACGAGCGAGCTCGCGCCGCAGGAAGACCAGGGGGTCATCATCGCCGCATCGACGGCGGCACCGAACGCGACCCTCGCGCAGCGGCTGCTCTATGACCGGCAAGTCTACCAGGCATTCGCCGGCTTCCCCGAGACCGGGCACGTCTTCCAGCTCGATGTGCCGGGCCAGAACATCGCCGGTATGGTGCTCAAGCCGTGGGATCGGCGCGAGCGCACGGCGGCCGTGCTGCAACCGCTGGTGCAAAGGAAGCTCGCCGGCATCGCGGGTTTACAGGCGGTGGCCTTCCAGCCACCCCCGCTGCCCGGCGCGAACGGCCTGCCGATCCAGTTCGTGATCGATACGACAGAGGGATTCGGTGCCCTGCACACCGTGGCCGAGCAATTCCTCAAGGCGGCGCTCGCGACCGGTCTCTTCATCTTTCTCGATAGCGACCTCAGGATCGATCAGCCGCAATCGACGGTGGTGATCGACCGCGACAAGGCGGCGCTGCTCGGCCTCAAGATGAG
This sequence comes from Acetobacteraceae bacterium, assembly GCA_050730175.1. GTDB lineage: Bacteria > Pseudomonadota > Alphaproteobacteria > Acetobacterales > Acetobacteraceae > JAKAWQ01. Next base: position 11,763 of record JBOHMN010000537.1, read on the forward strand.
CGACGTCGGCAGCGCGCTCAGCAGCATGCTGGGCGGCGCGTACGTGAATTATTTCAGCCTGGCCGGGCGTTCCTACAAGGTGATCCCGCAGGTCGCGCAGCGTTTCCGCCTGACCGCGCAGCAATTGCTCGGCTACTACATCAAAACGGCAAGCGGCGCGATGGTTCCGCTCTCGACGATCGCCCACATCACAACCGTGACGGTGCCCGAATCGCTCAACCATTTCCAGCAGCTCAACGCCGCGACGATCGAAGGCATGGCCGCGCCGGATGTGTCGATGGGCACCGCGCTCGCCGCCCTCCAGAAGCTCGCCAGAACCACGCTGCCAGCCGGATATTCGGTCGATTACGGCGGCGTCTCGCGGCAATACATCCAGGAAGCAAGCGGTTTCGTCGCTACGTTCGGGCTCGCCTTCATTATCGTCTTCCTTGCCCTTGCGGCGCTGTTCGAAAGCTTCCGCGATCCGCTCGTGATCCTAGTTTCGGTGCCGATGTCGATCGCCGGCGCCCTAATCTTCGTCGCCACTGGCCTGGGCGGGGCAAGCCTCAACATTTATACTGACGTCGGGTTGGTGACGCTGATGGGGCTGATCAGCAAGCATGGCATCCTGATCGTCGAGTTTGCCAACAAGCTGCAGGCGGCAGGCCGGAGCAAGCGCGAAGCGATCGAGGAAGCCGCCGTGATCCGCCTTCGCCCAATCCTGATGACGACGGCGGCGATGGTGCTCGGCGTGGTGCCGCTGCTCATCGCAAGCGGTGCCGGGGCGGCCGCGCGTTTCGCAATGGGGCTGGTGATCGCGAGCGGAATATCGATCGGCACGCTCTTTACATTGTTCGTGGTGCCGGCAGTGTACATGATGCTCACCGCCGATCATTCGAAGCGGCGGGTGGCCGAGAGGGCCGAGCTGTCGCGGGCGGTCGCCGCTGAGTGACGCAACCGGACAACGCCGCACGAGGCGGTCGGGGAAGGAGAGAAGATGCAGGTACGCGACGCCGAGATATTGCTGGGGCGGATCTTGCTCGCCGTGCTCTTTTTGCCAGGCGGAATCGAGAAAGCACTCGGCTGGCCGGGCATCGTGCACGCGATCGCCGCGCACGGCGCACCATTGCCGCTGCTCGGTGGAATCATCGCCTTGATTTGCGAGCTGCTCGTCACTGCGCTGATCCTGTTCGGCGTCGCGGTCAAGCCGTTGGCCGTAATCCTCGCCATTTACACCATGGGCGCAGCCTTCATCGCGCATCGCTATTGGCAGATGGCGCCGCCCGCTTCCATCATCGCACACGTCAATTTTTACAAAAATGTCGCAATCGCCGGCGGGCTTTTGGGTCTTTCGGCGGCCGGAGCGGGCCGTCTTGCGCTCTGGCGCAATAGCTGACGGAAACAATCCGCGAGTGGTCACCCGTGCCGGCCGGGGTCGTGCGCACCAACCGTCAGAGTTGAACTAGAGCGATATCACCCTGGCCGGAATCACTCTATGCCGGTCAGGGTCATGAAATTGCTCGAGAAAACGAACAAGGAGCGGTTTCCCCGCGCGTGAAACCGCTCTAATGATGCCACCCCCAACGGGAAGAATGGCCCCAGCCACCGCGCCATCCCGAGCCACGGCCCCATCCCCAGCCACGGCCCCATCCCCAGCCACCGCCCCATCCCCAGCCACCGCCCCAGCCGAAGCTGATGCTAGGTGCGACCACGAACGGCGCATAGCCGTACGGGTACCCGTAGGCGGGAGAGGCGTAGCCGTAGGCGGGAAAAGCGTAGCCGTAGGCTGGAGAAGCGTAGCCGTAGGCCGGATAGGGCCCCGGCGCTGGCCCCACCTCGTCGCCATGCGCGATCATGCACTGGCTGTAGCCGATATTATAACGCTGCTGCAACGCGCTCGCGCTCGCCGCGGCATTGCCGGCGCCGATCGCACTGCCTGCGAGCAGCCCGGTTGCTCCGCCAATCGCCGCACCGGCGCCCATCGCCGCACCAACCGACCCGATCGCCGCACCCGCCGCCGCGCCGAGCGCGGCGCCCAAGAGCGCGCTGCCGACGGCGGCGTTGTTCGCCGCCTGCGCAGGCGTCGCCCCGCCAATCTCCGCCGATGCGTATTGCCGGCAGGTCAGATCATTCTGCTGGAACTGGCTGAGGGTTTCGCCTTTCTGCGGCACCGCCATGACGGTCGGGCCGGTCGGTGGCGCGACCACACAGGCCGAAAGCGCGAGCGCCCCGCCCAATACCACCACGCTCTGCACGGCCTTCCGCGAGCAAACCATGCCGCCGTCCCACTCCGTGACAGCCGCCTGATATAGCGCCGGCGGCTCCGGAATGCATCGGCGAGATACGCTTCGAAACTATCCCATCGACGAGTTGAACGCGCCGCCGTCGATCAGCAGATTTTGCCCGACGACATAGCCCGCGTGCGCCGAGCAGAGGAAGGCGCAGGCAAAGCCGAATTCGTCCGGATCGCCCAAGCGGGCGGACGGATTGGCCTTGGCGCGGTCGGCCAGTACGTCGTCGGGTGTGCGGCCCGATGTCTTGGCAAGGTGTGCCGCGTTGCTGCGCAGCCGGTCGGTGAGAAACGGCCCGGGCAGCAGTCCGTTGATGCAGACATTGTGCCGCGCGACCTGGCGGGCCAGCCCGGCGATAAAGCCGGTCAAGCCGGCCCGCGCGCCGTTGCTCATGCCGAGCGAGGGGATCGGCGATTTCACCGAAGCCGACGTGATGTTGACGATGCGTCCGAAGCGCCGCGCAATCATCCCGTCGATCACGGCACGGATCAGTGCGATCGGCGTGAGCATGTTGGCATCGAGCGCCTTGATCCAATCCTCCCGCGACCAGTTGCGGAAGTCTCCAGGCGGCGGACCGCCGGCATTGTTGATCAGAATGTCCGGCTCCGGGCAGGCCGCAAGCACGGCCGTCCGGCCGGCCTCGGTCGTGATGTCACCGGCGACCGCGGTGACGCTCGCCCCCGTCGCGGCGCGGATCGCCTCCGCCGTTTCGTCGAGTGCAGCGGCGCCGCGGGCGTTGATGACAAGCACCACCCCCTCGCGCGCCAACGCCATGGCAGAAGCGCGGCCGAGCCCCTTGCTCGCCGCGCAGATGATGGCGCGCTTGCCGCCGATGCCGAGGTCCATGCACTTCCCTCCTTGGAGTTGCGAGAGTTTCAGAGCCGCGCGAGTTGCTGCGTTGCAATCGTGCCGAGCGCAACCCGGCTTGCTTCCGGCACCGGCACGGGCCGCATGCTGCCGCGATCGACGTAGACATGCACGAAGTGGCCGTCGGCCGCCGCCTTGTCTTCGTCGTTGCGGAAGACGGCAATCTCGTAGCGGACCGAGGTGGTGCCGATGCGCGCGACCCGCACACCCACAGTCACGCGGTCCGGAAACGCAACCGAGGAGTGAAAGCGGCACCCAGTTTCAACCACAACGGTAATGATATCTCTGTCGGTTGCGCCGATCAGCCCGTGCTCGATCAGGAAGAAGGTGACCGCTGTGTCGAAGTACGAGTAGTACTCGACATTGTTGACATGGCCGAATGCGTCATTGTCCTTCCAGCGTGTCGTGACGGCCTGGAAGTAGCGATAGTCGCTGCGGCGCGGCCGCTCCTTGCGGGTCAATGGCAGGGTCTCATGATGTGGCGCCAGAGCGATATCACCCCGACCGGAAACGCCAGATGCCGGTCAGGGTGATGAAATTGCGCGAGAAAACAAACCGGGAGCATGTTCAGTCAACCTGAACATGCTCTGGCCGCTGCTTCCATCCGCCTCCGGTAACGATAGGTCTCCTCACTGGGATCGAGGACGACATCATCCCAGGTCAGCATCCGCCCGGCCGCGACCGGGCGCCGCAGCTTCAGACCCGACGCAAGCCCGATCGGCAGTCCACCGGCAGCCAGGCTCGTCGCGGCCGGAACAAGCTTGCCCCAGACCATGGCGCCGCCCTCGCCGTCGAGGTGGGCGCCGGCGGCCAGCGCCTTCTTGGCGACCGCCACGACATCGGCGCGGAATCGTTCGGCGGCGCCGGTCGGCTCGCCCCGCAGCACCGCCGAGATGACGGAGATGCCGAGTTCGAGCCCGACGAAGTGGCTCGGGCGATACAGCGCGGCGCGCGTGCCGCTCCCGTCGGTCGCCACGCCATATTCCTTGAAGCAGCGGGCCGTGTACGCGCCCGGCGCCTCGAACACGACATAGACGCCCCAGCGCAGGTCATTGGCAACCGGCTGGCCGTTGCGATAGAGGCTGGATACCACTTCCACTTGGCCGGGCATCGCCCCAAGCACGCTCGCCAGCTCGCCCGTCGCGGCGGGCGGGAAGCCAAGGCCGTCGGCAGGCGCGGCGAGTCCGGTCGCGTTGGCGACGGCCGCCATTTCGATCGCCGACTTGGTGCCGTCGAGGAAGGAGTTGAACATCTTGGCGTTCATCCCGCCAGCCGCGGCCTGCTCGGCGGTCAGGCCGTAATGCTGCCAGACAGTCTCCGGCGTCGAGGCATGGTACGCGGGCAGGTATTTGGTGCCCTTGCCGGCCGCCAGTACCCGAAAGCCCGCCGCGCGCGCCCAGTCCACCAGCTCGCAGATCAGCGCTGGCTGGTCGCCGTAAGCGAGCGAATAAACCACCCCGGCGGCGCTCGCTTCGGCCGCCAGCAACGGGCCGGCCAACGCATCGCCCTCGACATTGACCATGACAATGTGCTTGCCGGCCGCAATCGCCGCGCGTGCATGACGGATGCCGGCCACCGGATGGCCGGTCGCCTCGACAATAACCTCGATCTCCGGCCGCCCAATCAAGGCTGCGGCATCATCGGTGATCGGAACCGCCGCGAGCCGCGCCGCGTCCCACCCCACTCTCTGGCAGACCAAGCGCGCACGCTCGGGCAAGAGATCGGCGATCCCCGCGATGCTAAGGCCCGCTGTCGTCGGCACCTGGGCCAGGAACATCGAGCCAAATTTGCCCGCCCCGATCAGCCCGATACGAATCGGCCCTGAGCGTTCCAGGCGTCTGGACAACAAGCGCGCAAGGTTCATCAGCGCATTTTACAGACTTATCCGATGCGGACGAGCCGGGTCCCCTGATCGTGCAGCCAGGTGATCGCAGCCTCCGTGTACGGCGTCAGCTCACGCACCAGCGCCCAGAAGCGTGGGCCGTGGTTCATGTGCCTCAGATGCGCCACTTCGTGCGCTGCCACGTAGTCTTGCACGAAGGGCGGGGCCATCACGAGGCGCCACGAGAAAGCAAGCGAGCCGTCGGAACCGCAGCTGCCCCACCGGCTCCTGGTGTCACGAATGCGGACACGGCGGGGCTTGAGCCCGATGCGCCGCGCCTTTTCCTCCGCCAGAGCCGAAAGGCGGCGCTGCGCCTCGTCGCGGAGCAGATCGCGCACCCGGCGCGCCAGAAACGCGGGCTCGCCACAGACGCAGATCAGGCCCGGCGCGAGCCACGCGCCACGGCGCGCCTCGGGCGAGTGACAGATCCGGTGGTCGACGCCTGCGAGCGGCACCACCGCGCCGGGGGCGAAGGGGATCGCGCCAGGCAGGGCAGCGATGCTGGCAGCCACCCAGCCGGCGTGCTCGGCGAGCAGCGCAAGCCCGGCCTTGCGGCCGGCGCGCGGCGGCAGGGTGACCACAACCGTGCCGGCTTTCGGCTCGATGCGCAGGCTCACCCGCCGCGCCCGCTTGCTACGCCGCCAGAGAACACGGGTATCACTGCCTGCAACGCACAGGGTTTCCGGGAAAGCTTGATCCATTGCGCTGGATCATGGCGAAGTTGCTTCGCGTCGCACAAGAGAGGCCCTGCCGCCTGGCAGCGTTGCCGCCCATATCGAACGGTAGCTGATCGCTAGGGCAATATCGCTCTGACCAGAATCGCCAGGTCCCGGTCAGAGCGATGAAATTGCTCGAGAAAACAAACAGGCAGCGTGTTCAGTCAACCTAAACACGCTCTCGGCAGATGTAGCCCGCACCATGAACGACTTCTCGGCAAACCGAACTCTCCGGCCGCAACCCGGCATGGCAAGCGACGCCGGGGCGGGTGGTGCTCACGAACCGCCTGATCGAACTCATTCAACATGCGCCGACGACCGCGAAGGTCCGGCCGGAACCGGTTGTGATCGTCCCAGCCTGGATCATGAAGTACTACATTCTCGACCTTGCGAAGACGAATTCGCTGATCGGCTACCTCGTCGCGCAAGGCTATACGGTGTTCTGCATCTCCTGGCGCAACCCGGGAGCCGCGGACCGTGATCTCAGACTCGACGATTACCGCCAGGATGGCGTGATGGCCGCGCTCGAGGCTGCCACTGCCGTCACGGGCGCCCAATCCGTGCATGCAGCCGGCTACTGCATCGGTGGCGCGCTGTTGGCGATCGCCGCCGCCGCGATGGCCCGTGCGCACGACGAACAGCTCAAG
>JBOHMN010000538.1:0-3840 GCA_050730175.1 Acetobacteraceae bacterium
CCCAGCACATCGACCTTCATGAATTTCAGCGCGTCGATATCGTCCTTGTCCCATTCGATCACCTGCCGGTTTTCCATCGCCGCCGGTTCGACCGGGACCAGTTCATCGAGACGATCGAGCGTGAGGACGAAACCGCCCGGATGCTGCGACAGATGGCGCGGCGTACCGATCAATTGGCGCGCCAGTTCGAGCGTCAGCTTGAGCCGCCGATCCTCAAGATTGAGATTGAGATCGAGGGCGTGCGCTTCAGTCGGACCTTCGCGGCTCCAGCCCCAAATCAGCTTCGCTAAGCCGCCGGTCACATCTTCCGGCAGGCCAAGCGCCTTGCCGACTTCGCGCACGGCACCGCGCGACCGGTAGCGCGTGACAACGGCTGTCAGCGCCGAGCGCGTGCGCCCGTAAGTCTCATAAATCCACTGGATCACTTTCTCGCGCCGCTCATGCTCGAAATCGACATCGATATCGGGCGGTTCGCGGCGCTCTATCGTTCGGCACAACGATCCGCGTCATGGCGATCAATTTATCAGGATCAGACAAGAAACATTCCCGGACGGCAAATTCCCCTGTAGCGCCCTGCTCACAATATCTAGCTTCGCGCACCCTGGTATTCTGATCGAGATCTAGGGCGTTGCTGTCCTATAAGCGTCGCGTCCATTGAACCCATGCCCCTCCCCGCGTAACCGTTTCTATGTTAGCGCCCCGCTATTCCGGTCCCTTGCAACCCGCGTCCATCGTCTACAGACCGCTCTCGCCTGTGAACCGGCATATGCCGGTCCACAGGCAAAGAGTCGAAGATCGAAAACACCAAGTCTATCAGATGCCCGGCGCCGCATCACGCCAAGCCTAGAACCGCCGCTCAGCCGTGCCTTGCGTCGATACAATCGGGCGCGATATGCTCGGTGAAGAGTAGGTCGCCCCGTTGCCCTGAATGGCCCAGGAGGCAGGGCTTTTATCAATCATCCGATCGACGATTTCACGACATAACAGTGGGGACCCGAGTGCGCCTCTGGGCATTTCCGTTGCAACGCTGCGTATGACTCCGGCCGATCGGGACGACCTCATCGCTGCGGCGGAGAAGCCGGAATAACGGTCAAGAACAGGAAGGAGCTTCGAGATGAAAAATCTGTCGCGACGGTCCGTGATCGCCGGTGCCGGCCTTGCCGCCATGGCGGGACCCGCCCTGCCAGCCGCTTGGGCCGCCGCGCTCACGCCGCTCAGCATCGTCATCTTTAGCCCACCGTCCCTCGGCGCGATGCTGCCCGGCGTCATCAAGAAGGAGAAGTTCGACCACGCGAACGGCCTCGACATCAGCTTTCCCCAGCGCACTCCGGATGCCTACGTGGCGCAGTTTGATTCCGGCGAGTTTCAACTGGGCGGTAGCGCGTCCGTTCTCGTCGTCGGCCGCGCCGACACGCTCGGCGTGAAGGTCGCATACCTCTTCAACCTCTTCGACTACTTCGGCGCGGTGGTGACACAGCAACCGGACATCAAGACTCTGGCGGACCTCAAGGGCAAGGAACTCGTCGCGGCCAAAGGCACCACCAACTTCGCCATGTTCGAGTGGTTCGCGCGCCGGCAGAGCCTCGATCCTTCCACGGTTCGTGTGCTGAACACAGCGACCCCCGGCCTCCTTGGCTACGCGCTCGCCAACCGCGCCGACGCGGTCGAGCTGTGGGAGCCTGCCTACACGCTGCTTCTCGCCAGGAAGCCAAGCATCCGCACGCTCGACCTCCATATCGACCGCGAATGGCGGAAATTCGCGGGCAGCACGCAGATCCCCTATCTCGGCGTCGCCGCGCACCGGGACTGGATTGCAAAGCACAAGGACTTGGTGCCGCCGCTCTACCGCACCTATAAAGCCGCCGCCGACTGGGTTGTCGCTCATCCCGAGGAGGCGGCGCCGCTCATCTCGCCGAACGCGAGTAAAGCGGACATGAAGGCGCTTGCGACGCTGATCAGCCACAACGAGCGGCTCCGTATGAACGTCGCGCCGGCCAGTGAGCTCGCAAAGGAAATCGACGCCGTCTATCGCGCCGGACAGTCGCTCGGCTACCTCAAGAAAAAGCCGTCATCGGCGTCGATCTATGGCGGGACAATAGGCTGATGGCGAGCTTGCCCGCAGCGCGTCGCCTCAGAATCCGCGGGAGCTGGATCCGGATAGAGGGGATGGTGGCGCTGGTCGGTCTTGCCATCGTCTGGCAAATCGCCTCCCTATTTTTCCCGCCGTTCCTGTTCCCGTCGCTGTCGGCGATCGCAGGGAATTTGGCGGGCATCTTGGCGCGATCAGGGCCGCTCAACGATGCGGCCTCGACCTTCGCGCGCATCCTCGTCGGGCTGTCCGGGACATTTCTGCTGAGCACGCTGCTTGCCTTCCTCATGGGGCGGTCAGACCGCGTGTACCGCTACGTTTTCCCGCTGCTCAGTTTCGACCAGGGTATCCCCGCGCTGTCCTGGGTCGTCATCTCGATCATCTGGTTCAAGGGCATCGAGTTCCGTATCTTCTTCATCATCGTGATGACGACGCTGCCGGCCTTCACCTTCCAGGTGCTCGACTCCTACCGCTCGATGTCGAAGGATCTGATGGAGATGACCCTGTCCTTCCGTCCAAGCCAGCTCGATCGCCTGCGCGTGCTGGTGCTCCCGACCGTGCTTCCGGGCATTCTCACAGCCTGGAAGGTCAATATCGGCAACGCCTCGCGCGTCACCGTGGTGGCGGAACTCGTCGGCGCCACAAGCGGCATCGGCTACGAGCTTCTCGAACAGCAGCAGCTCTTCGACATGGCGGGCGCGATCGCGTGGACCATCGTGCTGGTGATCTTTGTCCTCGCCGCGCAACGCATCCTGACGCTGCTGGAGCAGCGGCTACTGCGCTACCGCCCAGCGGCGGAGCGGGGGTTGTGAGCGATGCGGCGGAGATCGTCTTCGACTGCGTCAGCAAATCCTTCGCACGGCCGGGGACGAGTGAGCGGGCCTTCGAGGCGGTACGCGAGCTGAGCTTCGCCGTCGCGCGCGGCGAGCTGGTGGTAATTCTCGGCAAGACGGGCTGCGGCAAATCGACGACCTTCAACCTGATTTCCGGCCTGCTGCGTCCGAGTTCGGGCCACGTGGAAGTCCAGGGCCATGACCCCTTCGGCGAGTTCGACTGGTTCCGCGGCAAGATCGGCATCGTCTTTCAAAGCGATCGCCTGATGCCTTGGCGCACGGCGATCGAAAACGTCGCGCTCGGTCTCCAGCTCAACAAGATACCGCGGACCGAGCGTCTCGACATCGCCGCCTCCTGGCTCGAACGGCTTGGTCTCGCCGGACATGAACACGACTATCCGCACGCACTCTCGGGCGGCATGCGGCAACGCGTTAGCATCGCCCGCGCCTTCGCAGTGCGCCCCGACCTCCTGCTCTGCGATGAGCCGTTCTCCGCGCTCGACGAGATCACCGGCAACGCCTTGCGGGGCGAGATGCTCGATCTCTTGCGGGAGACGGGTGCCACGAGCATTTTCATCACCCACTCGATCGACGAGGCACTGCGCCTCGGCAACCGCATCCTCGTGTTCGACCGGCCGGCACGAATCGCCTACGAAGCGGGGCTGTCTCCCGGCATGAATGGAGCCGCGCGCAACGATATCCGGGCCGGCATCCTGAGGGTGTTGGCCGGCACCGTCGATCCCTAACGAGGAGAGAAGGCGTGATCGTCGATACCTCCCACATCTAACTGAGCTCAGAAGTGGTCCCGGTTGTCTGAACAGATTTTCCGCGTCGATAAGTGGAGCGTCTGCCGGGTTTAGGCTGCCATGCGGAGGGGCAGCGCGGTGAAGTAGGCTTGATCGGGTGTCGTGCCGTCAA
>JBOHMN010000539.1:0-5397 GCA_050730175.1 Acetobacteraceae bacterium
CAGCCGGAGACCAGATAGCCGAAGCGCCTGCTACACCATGCAATGGGACACGATCCTGCCTTTCAGTGCTCCCAATCACGATTTGGTTCTTGCCGCTCAAATTCAGTGCCCACGTCGGAAAGCAGAAATTCAAACTGACCGTTGCCCGCCGCGCCGCCCTCTTGATGTTGTGGCAACCGGCACGCTGTCCGCTGGCGTCGGCGCAGGTCCCTCGCCCGGCGATTCTCGGCCGCCCCCGGTTTTTGCGATCTTGGGATAAGAGTCTGCAAAGTTAACGTTGCAATCCCCGGACACGGAGCCAACCGTCGCTAATGGGGGTCGCAGCGGATGGCCTCGGACGGTCCATCGCGTCTGCGGGCGAACCGGCCTTCTGGGCCGAGCACGGCCGGCGCTCTCGGACGGATGCGGATCAGGGTTGCATCAAGAAAGGGGGCGCCCCGCCAACAAGCTCGAAATGGACCCGCAGGTATCCACTCGGTATCCACTGCGGGAACCCGAAGACCAACAGTCGGCTTTAAGTATATGGAATCATTGGCGGACCCGACACGATTCGAACGTGCGACCTCTGCCTTCGGAGGGCCCGCAATCGCCGCAGAATTCCGCCCCTTTCCGGCTATTTCCCCACCAGTTTCCCCACGCTGTTGATGCCGGCGCGCACGATCTCCAGATCTGCATCCTGATACCGCATTGAACTATGGGGGTCGGCATGGTCGAGGGCCCCCATGATCGTCTTCAACCCTTGACCCGCGGCGTTCAGCTTCTTGCCGCCGAAATGCCGCGCCATGTGGGGTGTGAACCGCAAACCCAGTCGCCGGACCAACGGGCGAAGCCAGCGGTAGACCCCCGACCGGGTGCGCCACGGAAACACATACCCGCTCTGGTCCGGCTCATTGGCCAGCGCCACCAATACCTCGTCGCTCAGCGGCTTCTCCCGCCATTGGCCGGTCTTCGAGACCAGAAGCGAATAGGTTCCCTTGTCGAGATCGATATTCTCCCAGGTCAATCTCAGCGGATCGGAGATGCGGTTGTAATGTCGAAAGAGCCAGAGGATGAGCAGCCATTTCTTCCGCGCAGCCCGCGCTTCACGGGCTGTCTTTGCTTGAGTCGCCTCTCCGGCCAAGGTCTGAAGCAACATTTGCGCAGTGTGATCGTCCGCAGCCCTGGTCCGCACCGGCCTTTCCTTCAGCTTCGATATCCGCGTCCAATCGCACCACTCATTTTTAGAGGCGTAATGGAGGATGGCAGCGGCCGGCTTTACTACCCAACGGTTCTTGGTCTCGTTACTCTTACCGGGATAGAGCACATCCGTCGCCGCGACGATGTCCGCGTGCCGAATGCTGGCGACGCGTTTTTGACCCAGCACACTGCTAAGATGCCGGATGCGATTTGCGTCGGCTTCAGTCGGCGTCTTGTACGCGAGATAGAGCTCCAGCGCCTTGGCAAACGTTACCGCCTCGCCAGGTTCCGGGACCCGGTTCTCGAGGAAGTCGAGCTCAACCCGCGCCTTATACGCTGCTGCCTCAGTCGGGTCTCTTGTGAACGTAGAGACCTCGATTGTACGTCCGGCGATTTTGCCGCGGACGATGAAGAAACGATTTGGATACGGCTTTCCTTGTCGATATTTGGTTCGTTTACCGGGAGCAACGAGGTGCAGCGGCATCTTAAGGCTTCCTCCAAAGCTTCGACATCTTCCCGTGAAAAGAGCGGTTGGCGGGCCGCTCGCATCGGCCTGATGCGAGGATTTTCCTTGAGCCGACGCCGCAACGTCCGAGGCTCCACGCGGAAACGCGCGCACAGCTCATCGAACGTGAACAATGGCGATAGCTCATCAGGGCGTTGGAAATCGTCGGTCGACATGAATAGCTCTCACTCGGGCTGACTTTGTGCCGGAAACGACGCGCACAGTCGATGAGAATCGAGTTCTTAGATGTCATAGAATGCGATTCCAATCAGAAGATCGTTGGGAAGGCGGTCTATATGCTAATATTATCTCTGCGAATGTTGTTGTCTATACGTCGAAAGTCGTAGAAATGCGTGTTTCCAGTCGAATTGACTTTGATATGGCGCACATCACGATTTGATTCGAGTGATCCGTCGCTTCATCATCCGCTCGGCGACGAAATAGGCATTCAGTTCTCCGGCATCGTCGCAAGCGATCTCGACCAGAATGCCGAGGTGGGTCGCTGTCAGGAACAGGGCCTGGCAGGCCTCGAACCAGTTCCGGCCGCCGCATTGCCGGAATTCGAGATAACCCCAACCCTCGATCCACCGCTTGAAGTTCAGTGAATAGTCCTTTCCGATCGGCAAACACTGCCGCAAGGCCTCAAGCCGTTCCTGCCGCGTCGTGGCCGCGGCATATTGCGCAGATTGCGCAGCCCGCGCCGCAAGTTCGGTACGGATGCTGCGGAGCTTGTCGGTGCCGCCCCGCCCGTAGTAGCGCAGCAGGCGCTCGTCCGGCAGCATGAGGACGAGTTTCACCGGATCGAGACGATCGATCGTGGGGACCGAGATGTTGAAATGGACGCCGCAATTCTCGTCGGTCACGCCGTAGGCGGCGATGAAATCGGCGACCTTGAGCAGCGCCGGCTTCAATTCCGAGATTGGCAGCGGCGGAGAGACGATCTCCATTCCGTAACGCAGGACATAGTCCGGATTGTCCGCATGGAAATGCTGCGGCAGTTCACGCTCTTCGACGACGGTCCAACCGCGCCGCGGCGGCCGCGAGCCGAGATGGCCGTCGCGTCCGGCCACGACCTTGGTCCCGAGATGATGTGTTTCGAGTCGGTCCGCGACCCGTCGCTCCAGACGCCAACCGGGGGTAATCGTTACACCGTCATTATAGAACCAGAATTCGGCCTCAAAGCCGATCAGCGTCTCGGACGAGACGATTTTCGTGGGCTTTCTCATATCTTTCTCCGAGGAAACCGGAGGCCCGTCACGGAGACGGGCGGCCGGCAAAGATGGATGGCGCTAGGGAGGGTTCGGAACTGACGATGACCACGGACCCTTAGGGACTCGCGTGTCGGCGCGTGCGATGGATCAGGGCCTGGCGGCATTACGCGAAGGGCGAGGCGAAACGCGTTCGAGGCCGGATCGGCCGCGACCCTTAAGCCGGTTTAAGCCAATCGCGCGGAACCGTTCTCGCCAACGGCAGGGGGCCAAGCGTAAGCGCTGCCAAGGAAGCCGTTCGGAGGAGCGTGTGAACAGGTCAGGCAAGAAAGGGGTCGGAATTCGGTATAGGAACCCTATACCGGAATCCGACCCCTTTCCGACACCGAAGGGACCCGCCCGCCGCACGAATGGGGACTACGTACGGCGGACGGGCAGGCAAGCGGCGTAGGCGGTAACTACGCCGCTTGCTTTAGTGTGGCCTCTTCACGGCGGGCGATCTCGCCCGCGATCGCGGCTTGCATTTCAAGGAGCATCGCGACGTCGAAGCGGGGCAGCAGGTCGCGCAACGAGGTGAAATAGTCGGCGGCACCATGCTCGGCTTGTTCCGCCGATAAGACCGCGTCCGACCCCGATGGTGCCGTCTTGCGGCGCGGCGAAACGTCCGGACCCGAGCGTTTGATCGAATTGACAGTCGGCCATTTGGCGCAGAATTCGGGAAAGATCTCGTCGGCGGCTTCGGACAAGGCCTTCTTCGGATCAATCTGCCAGGGAAAATGTTCCGGCATCACCGCCGCTCGGCACCGCGAGACGTAATTGCTAGCCGACGCCTCGATCGCGCGTTTGCGGGCGTCAGGCATCGCCACGAACCGCTGCGGGCCGCCCGCCAAGGCACCGGCGATACTGGTGAGGAGCGCGGCACCGGTCGTCTTGGAGACGCCGCGAACCGAAAAGAAGATCGCGCCCACCATGATCGCCCGCCGGCCGGCGGCATCGTGGTTCTTCAAGCTTGCGGCAGCGACCTCGCAGATCGCCGCGTCGTTCATGTTTGCGATTGGGGTCATCAAGAGCCTTCCTTGGGATTGCCGCCTTTAAACCGTTTAAGAACCGCGGGCCGTTCGAGGAGACACCTCCCCCGTTCGCTGCCGTGGCTTACGGCAGACGCGCTCCTGGCCAACGCTGTCCTGGTTCGGGACGGCACCTCCCCATGCGCAGAACCTGGCGCTTTCGCAGGGTCGCCGCACCGCGCGGCGACACCCTCACCCTAGGCGGAACGATGCCGTGGGGCGCAGGAAGGTGGGGTAGGTTTTTTACGCGACATCAAAGGCTGATTGCGGCGAGGATTACAAATTCAGCGCAATGAAATTTTTGAAAATTCGGAATTGTCCCGAGTCCGTCCGGAATTAAGGCGACGGCCAGTGGGATACATAATCGGAAAGCGCGCTCTCCATTTGCCGTCCCTGAACGGCCACCGACCCGATATAGAGGAAGCCAACCAATTGGGCCCCAGGCGCAAGACCAAGTGCGGTCTTGACCGCTTGATCGTATGCGGCAGCGCCGGTTTTCCAATTGGCACCGAAGCCCAGCGCATGGGCTGCTAGCAAGATGTTCTGAGCGGCGGCCGCGACAGCGAGAATTTGCTCCGTTTCAGGGACCTTGGGATTCGCCTTCACCTCCGCCGCCACGGCGATGATAAGCGGCGCCCGAAGCGCCTTGTTTCGTTCGGCCTCCAATTTCTGCTCGGACGCAGAGGGTTCGCGACTTAGCAGCGATTGCGCTAGCAGTTCACCGAACCCTTTGCGGGCGTCTCCCTCTATGAGAACGAAGCGCCAGGGGTGCAACCGGCCATGATCGGGCGCCCTCAGGGCAGCCCCGAGCATCTTCTCGATATCTTTCGGCTCCGGCCCTGGCTCCGACAGTTTGGCTGCAGAGGTTCGCGTCATCAATACCGTCAGCGCATCCAATGGACCAATCCTTCCGGTTCCGTTCATAAGTTGGAAAAGCTAACTTTCTAAGGAAGCGAGGGCGTTTACCTCGACGACAAGGCCGGGCAGTGCGAGCCGGCGAACCTCGACCAGGGTCGCTGCCGGCTTGCTGTCGCCGCTAAAGAATCGGCGGCGCGTCTCATCCATCTTTGTGCGGTCATCCATGTTGGTCACGAAGAATTGTAGCCAGCAGACATCGGCCAAGCTGGCTTCGACGTCTTCAAGCATCGCGCGCATGTTGGCAAAGATGACTTCAAGCTGACGAACCGCATCTCCGGGTGCAACCACCCGGCGCTCCCCATCGATGAATTCGACGCCGATCTGACCAGCGAGGAAGATCATCTTCCCCGCTTTCACGGCCATTGAGTAAGGACGGTTAGCCGATTTGAAAGGCTCGGGATTATGAAAAATCTTGGTCATTCCGATTCCAAACGGTCAGCCTACGGATCATCCAAGTTGGCTTTGCTCCGGTACGGTAAGAACGCCGTCGCTCGGGCGGAAAGCAATTCGCACGGCCGTGCCC
>JBOHMN010000540.1:0-2097 GCA_050730175.1 Acetobacteraceae bacterium
GCGTAGGTGGGGTCGGCGAGCAGGCGCGCGGCAGCGGCGGCGAGGGCCGCCGGGTCATCGCGCGGCGCGAGGAGACCGTCGGCGCCCGGCGTGATCAGCTCGCTGGGCCCCGCGCAGTCAGTGGCGATGACCGGACAGGCGGCAGACCATGCCTCGAGCACGACATTGCCAAGCGGTTCTCGCCGGGAGGGGCAGACGAACAGATCCGCAGCCTTCAGCAGTGCCCCGGTGTCGTTCCGCCAGCCGACAAAGTGCACGCGCGCGGCGCAATCAAGCGTCGCTGCAAGGTTTTCCAGTCGCGTCTTTTCCGGCCCATCGCCGGCAATGGTAAGGCTCGCACCAGGAAGCCTCGCGACGGCACGGATCAGTACATCGAAACCTTTCTCCTGGTGCAGGCGGCCGAGTGCGAGGAGGCGTGGGCGCGCCGGTGGAAGGTCAGCGGCAGGGATGGCGCCCGCATGGTCGGGGACGAAGTTCGGCAGGTAATGCGTCCGTGCGTCGGACCAGCCGCCCTCGCGAAACCAGCGGACCAAGCCTTCGCTGTTACCAACCAGATGATCGCACCCGCGATAGTGGCGAAGCGGGTAGGGACCGCCGAGCCGTGCCACGTGCACGAAGGGGCCGGCGGGCATGTGGTCGGTCGCGCGGCTCATCCAGCTCACGGCGACCCGCGGGGCGAACTTATTCAGCGCGTGCGCAAGCCTGGGGCGGGTCAAAAGATCGAGTGGCCCGCCGAATGCAAGCTGAACGGGCGTGAGGCCGGCGGCCGCGAGGCGTTGCGCGCGTTCTGCGTCGCGCCGGATGATCGGAAGGACGATGACGCCTGCGTCGTGCAGGCCGACGGTCAGGCGTTCGAAAAAAAGCTCGGCACCGCCATGATGCGCGCCGGCCATGACCTGGGCAAGCCTCATGCCGCCCGGGCGCCGGCTACCAGCGCGGAAGCGGCGTCCGCGACGGCTTCGACAGAAAGATCTTCCATGCGCCCCGTGGGCGAGCGGACCGCCTGGGCGGCACGGCCGGAAGGGGCGTACTCATCCGCCGGTGTCGGGCCGAACAGGCCGATCGTCGGCGTTCCGGCGGCGGCGGCGATATGCATCAGGCCGGAATCGTTGCCGACGAAGAGGGCCGCGCGGGCCAGGCAGGCCGCGGCCTCGGGGAGGGTGAGCCTGCCCGTGAGGTCGATCGCCTCCGGAATGAGGGAGCGAACCGGTTCCGCGAGCGCCCGCTCGGCGGGCCCCGGGCCGGCCAGAATGGCGGCCCGCGCCGCGGCCAGGGGCCCGATGGCGAGGCGGCGGAATAAGGTGGCGAACCGCTCAGGCGGCCAGATTTTGCCCGCCCAGTTGGCGGTCGGGCCGAGGGCGATGATCGGCGGGCCCGGCGGCAGCAGGAGCGCGGCGCGCGCGCGGTCTTCGGCCGCCGTCCAGACGACGCAAGCCGGCGGCGGATCGAGACCGAGGATTCGTCCGAGCTGCGCAATCTTCGGACCGCGCCCGATCCGCATGCGGGCGCGGCGCCGCGCCCACAGGAAATAGGCCAGTGCCGAGCCGCGGATATCGATCACGAAATCCCACCGCGTCCCCGCAGAGAGCGTCCAGAGCTGCAGCCAGTGCAGATCGTAGCGGTGCTTTTCGATCACGATCAGCCGCTCGAGGTTCGGCATTCGGGTGAACACGTCCGCCGAGATGGGGCCGGCGACGAGCGTGACGCGTGCATCTTCATGGTGGCAGAGCAGATGATCGATGAGACCGGTGGCGAGCACCGCATCGCCGATGCGGCTCGGGGCGATGAACAGAATGCGCATGCGAGCGCGGCTATAGCATGGCAGGCGGCGTCCCGATCAGCGCGCACCCGGCCTGGGCGGCGCCCGGAGCCGCGCCGATCAGCCCCGCCGGGGAACGGTTCCATGGAGGGCGGGCTTGCCCTATTCTCCGCTGGCTGCGATGCATCGGCGTGGTACCCGAGGCGGTTGCCGCGCCGCACCGTGGGGCGTCGCGTGGACGGTGCCGCAGCACGGAGGGATGGCCGAGCGGCTGAAGGCGGCGGTTTGCTAAACCGTTATACGGTTAAACAACCGTATCGGGGGTTCGAATCCCCCTC
>JBOHMN010000541.1:0-1955 GCA_050730175.1 Acetobacteraceae bacterium
CCTGCATAGCGCTATGCGCCAGATCGCCGCGGCCGGCCGCGGCGTCGTCGCCCTGATCCGCGACACCCATCCGCAAGCGCTCTCCGAACGCGTCAGGCTCGCGCAGGGCCAACCGCGCCCGAGCCCGCAGTTGCGTGATTACGGTATCGGTGCGCAGATCTTGGTCGATCTCGGCGTGCAACGGATGATCCTGCTCTCCAACACCAGGCGCACCATCGTCGGTCTCGAAGGCTATGGCCTCGATATCGTCGATCAACTGCCGATCGGGGAGGCGCCCGGCGAATGAGCACCGCCGACGCACCCGAAGCCGGAGAGCCGCCGGTCATCCCGGGTCCGCCGCCGTATCTCCTCGTGGTCCGCGCCCCCTATTATCGCGACGTCGTCGAGGCTCTCACCGCCGGCGCCGCGCGCCTCCTGAGCAAGGCGCAAGCACGTTTCGACGTGCTCGACGTGGCCGGCGCCTTCGAGTTGCCGCAGGCGATTCGCCTCGCCCTCCGCGGCGCGACGCAGCACGACGGCTTCGTCGCGCTCGGCTGCGTGGTCCGCGGCGAGACAGATCATTACGAACATATCTGCCGCGAAACGATGGCCGGCCTCATGCGCTTGGCGCTCCAGTTCGGGCTCGCACTCGGCACCGGCCTCCTCACTGTCGACCGGCTCGAACAGGCACTTGCCCGTGCGCGCCCCGAAGGCCCGAACAAGGGTGCCGAGGCCGCGCGTGCCGCCCTCATTCAGATCGCGATCTCGCGCCGTTTCGCCGCCCGCGCCGAAGCCACCTGATGGGCCGCGCCAACTTGCGTCGCCGCACTGCGGCCCGCCTCGCCGCGGTGCAGGCGCTGTTTCAGGCCGACCAGGCCGCAATCGGCGCAGAAGCGGTGATCGAGGAGTTCCTGTCCCATCGCCTCGGCCCGGCGCCCGTCCACGCCGGTTACGACGAAGGGCGCGTTCCGGAAGCCGAGGTTTCCCTATTCGCCCGCATCGTCCGTGCCGCCGCAGCAAGGCAACCGGCCGCCGATTCCCTGCTGTCCTCGGCCCTTCCGCCCGACTGGCCACTCAGCCGCCTCGATCCCGTTCTGCTCGCCTTGTTCCGCGCCGCGCTCGCCGAGCTCGGGATGGCGGATGGCCCGCCGGCGAAGGTCGTCATCAACGAATATGTCGATGTCGCCCACAGCTTCTTCGATGCCGCCGAGCCGAAGCTGGTCAACGCCGTGCTGGATCGGCTGGCCCGAGACCTCCGGCCCGGCGAATTCCCACCCCATCTCGCCAGTGTCCTGCCTCCGTCGGTTGCCGCCCCGGGCAGCAAGCATAAGGGGACGAGCAGGCCACTGAAAACAAAGACCTAGTGGTCCGAGCCGAGGGTCCGCTTCATGGGCCACAAACGTCAGAGTCGGACCACTAGATGAGCGCCCCGCGCGCGCTGCCGCGCGAATTCTCCTTGATCGAGCGGTATTTCCGCCCGCTCGCCGGACCGGGCGCGCTGGCACTCACGGACGACGCCGCGCTTCTCGAGCCCCCGCCTGGCCACGAACTCGTCCTCTCCGCCGACGCGATGATCGCCTCCGTGCACTTCCTACCCGAGGACCCTCCGGACCTCGTCGCGCGCAAGCTGCTGCGCGTCAATCTTTCCGACCTCGCCGCCAAGGGCGCGACCCCGCTCGGCTACCTCCTCACGATCGCCGCCCCCGCCGCAACTGCGGACGCGTGGTTCGAAGCGTTCGCCGCCGGCCTCGCCCTCGATCAGCACGCTTTCGGGCTTGCTCTGCTGGGCGGGGACATGACATCGACCCCCGGCCCGTTCTCGCTCTCGCTCACGATCATCGGCTCGCTGCCTGCCGGAAAGGCCGTGCTCCGCCGCGGTGCCGCGGCCGGCCACGGCATCTTCGTCAGCGGCACCATCGGCGATGCGGCGCTCGGGCTCGACGTGCTCCAGGGTCGCCTCGCCGATCCCTCCGGCT
>JBOHMN010000542.1:0-28816 GCA_050730175.1 Acetobacteraceae bacterium
TGAAGCTTGCCTGCATCGAGGCCGGGAGCGGGTTTCCGATCCTGTTCGTGCACGAATTCGCGGGCGAGGCGCGAAGCTTTGAGCCGCAGCTTCGGTTCTTCGCCCGCCGCTATCGCGCGATCGCCTATAATGCCCGGGGCTATCCGCCATCGGACGTTCCGGAAGACCCGGCCCTCTATTCGCAGGCGCACGCCACCGGCGACATCGCGGCGGTGCTGCGCGGATTGGGGGTCGCGCGGGCGCACATCGTCGGGCTTTCCATGGGCGCCTTCGCGACCTTGCATTTCGGGCTTCGCTACCCGGAGATGGCGGCGAGCCTGGTTGCGGCCGGCGTCGGCTACGGCGCCGGCAATGCCGCCGTCGGCGCGCGTTTCCGGGCGGAGGTCGAGGCGACGGGGAAGAAAATCCGCGCCGAGGGCATGGCGAAGACGGCGATCGGCTACAGCCGCGGTCCGGCGCGGCTGCAGTTTCTCGCCAAGGACCCGCGTGGGCATGCCGAGTTCGAGGCGATGCTGGCCGAGCATTCGACCGAAGGCTCGGCGCTCACCATGCTGGGTGTGCAGCGTCTGAGGCCCAATCTTTATGACCTGGAAGCGGAATTCCGGCGGCTGCGGGTGCCGGTTCTGATCATCGCGGGGGACGAGGACGAGCCCACGCTCGAGCCCGGGATCTGGCTCAAGCGCACGATCCCGACCGCCGGGCTCGTCATGTTTCCGCGCACGGGGCATACGATCAATCTCGAGGAGCCGGACCTCTTCAACCGGGCGGTGCTCGATTTCGTCACCGCGGTCGAGTCCGGCCGCTGGACGGAGCGCGATCCGGCGACGCAAACGGGGGCCATCGTCACCGCGGAGGCGGCCGGCACGGCGTGAGCGGGCGTTTTGCGGAGGATCAGCGATGTTGAATACGGTGATTTCGGATACTGTTTTGGGCCTGCTTGCCGAGCGCCCCGCCGCGGCCCGGGCGGTGGGCGCGCCGGGCCGGGAGTGGATGGATTCGGCGCTGCTCTGCGAACAGATGGCGGCGACGCGCGAGCTTCTGAACGCGGTCGGGATCGGTCGTGGCGACCGGCTCGCGATGGTGGTGCCGAACAGCCCGGAGATGGCCGCCGCGTTTGTTTCAGTGGCGGCGGCGACCAGCGCGGCGCCGCTCAACCCGGCCTACCGCGACGCCGAATTCACCTTCTATCTCGAGGACCTGAAGCCGAAGGCGCTGTTGATTCTGGCCGGCCTCGAGAGCCCGTCGCGAGCGGTCGCGGCGCGGCTCGGCATTAAGCTGATCGAGCTGGTGCCGGACGAGGGCGGCCCCGCCGGCCGCTTCCGGCTGGACGCCTCGGCCTTGCCTGCGGCCCCCGCGGCCCGGGGCGGGCCAGCGCAGGCGGGGGATACGGCGCTGGTGCTGCACACCTCGGGCACCACGGCGCGGCCGAAGATCGTGCCGCTTTCGAATGCCAACCTGGCCGCCTCGGCGCATCATATCAGCCGCCATCTGGCACTCGGGCCAGGCGATGTCTGTCTCAACATCATGCCGCTTTTCCATATTCACGGCCTGATCGGTTGCACGTTGTCTTCTCTTGCGGCCGGTGCGGGGATCGCGGCGACGCCAGGTTTCAACGCGATCCGCTTCCTGAGCCAGGCCGAAGAGGTGCACCCCACCTGGTATTCGGCGGTGCCGACGATGCACCAGGCGATCCTGGTCCGCGCCGAGCGGGAACGGGAGCGGGCGCGGGCGCTGAAACTCCGCTTCATCCGCTCGTCGTCGTCGGCGATGCCGAGCCAGGTGATGGCGGCGCTGGAAGATGTGTTCGGCGCGCCGGTGGTCGAGGCTTACGGGATGACCGAGGCGGCGCACCAGATGTGCTCGAATCCATTGCCGCCGAGGCCGCGCAAGCCCGGCTCGGTCGGGCCGGCGGCTGGCCCGGAGGTTGCCATCATGGATACGGCCGGCGATCTGGTGGCGCAGGGTGCGAGCGGGGAGGTAGTCATTCGCGGGTCCGATGTTACCAGGGGCTACGCTGACAACCCCGAGGCCAATGCGCGCGCTTTCACCAATGGCTGGTTCCACACCGGCGATGAGGGGCGGCTTGATGCGGACGGCTACCTTTGGCTCACGGGGCGCATCAAGGAGATGATCAATCGCGGCGGGGAGAAGATCAGTCCACTCGAGGTGGAGGCGGTCCTGATGGATCATCCGGCAGTCGCGCAAGTCGTGACGTTTGCGCTGCCGCACCCGCTGCTGGGCGAAGACGTGGCGGCGGCGGTCGTGCTCAGAGAGGGTAAGAGCGCCACCGAGCAGGAGATCAAGGAATTTTGCACAAGCCGTCTGGCACCCTTTAAGGTGCCACGCAAGGTGTTGTTCATGAATGAAATTCCGAAGGGCGCAACCGGCAAGCTGCAGCGCATCGGGTTGGCCAAGAAGCTCGGCCTTGCCGGGTAGGGCCTGGTGCCGGGCGTTTGTATTTTCGGGGCGGGGGCGATCGGCGGGCTGATCGCGGCCCGCCTCGAGGCGGCAGGAACCAGGGTTTCCATTGTCGCGCGCGGCCCGCATCTTGCGGCTGTGCGCAAGCATGGACTGGTGCTGCTCGGCGGCAACCAGCGGCTCGTCACCCGGCCGATGGCCGTTGAGGATCCAGCAAGCCTTGGACCGCAAGATTATCTTGTGCTGACGCTCAAGGCGCACTCGCTGGTGCCTGCGCTCGGATCGCTCAGACCCTTGGTCGGGCCGCAGACCACGATCGTCGCGGCGGTCAACGGCATTCCATGGTGGTACTGCTATCGGCTGCCTCCGCCGTTCACGGATCGGCGCGTGGCGGCAGTCGATCCCGACGGGCTGCTGTGGCAGGCGCTGCCTCCGGCGCAGACGATCGGTTGCATCGTCTATCCGGCCGCGGAGGTTTCGGAGCCGGGAGTGATTGCGCACAGCTATGGCGATCGACTGAGCCTTGGCGAGCCCGACGGATCAGCGAGCGAACGTATCCGGCGGTTTGCGCACCTTCTGATCGCAGCGGGCTTCAAGGCTCCCGTCCGGCCGCGGCTTCGGGACGAGATGTGGGTCAAGCTGTGGGGCAACATGGCGTTCAATCCGCTGAGCGTGCTGACGGCGGCGACGCTCGATGTCATCACGACGGATCCGGACACGTCTTCGACGGTGCGTGCAATGATGCTGGAAGGCCAGGCGGTTGCCGAGCGGCTGGGCGTCACGTTTGCGATCGATGTCGACCGGCGGATCGCCGGCGGGGCGGAGGTCGGGAGGCACCGCACCTCGATGCTGCAGGATTATGAGCGCGGCCGCCCCGTCGAGATCGAGGCGTTGCTCGGCGCCGTGGTTGAGCTTGGCACATGGGTCGCGCAACCGACACCGCTTTGCCGAGCAGTGCTCGGCCTCGTGCGTCAGCGGGTGCGGATCAGGGATAGCGGACGGGCTTGAGGGTGGTGAGGGACGGATGACGGAACGGCCGATGCTCGAGGGAAAAGTGGCGGTGGTGACCGGAGCTGGCGGCGGGATTGGCCGGGCGATTGCGGTTGCGATGGCGCGGGCCGGGGCGAAAGTGATCGTCAACGATCTTGGCGTTTCGGTGAGCGGCGAAGGCGGCTCACCGGGCCCCGCAGAGGAAACAAAGGCGATCATCGAGCACGCCGGCGGCGCTGCCGTGGTGAATGCGGATTCGGTTGCTGAGTGGCAGTCGGCGCGGCGGATCGTGCAGAGCGCGCTCGACGCCTTCGGGAGGATCGACATCGTTGTCAACAACGCGGGCATCCTGCGTGACGTGATCTTCCATCGGATGGCGCCGGAGGATTGGCTTGCGGTGATCAACGTGCATCTCAACGGCAGTTTTTTCGTCAGTCGCGCTGCAGCCGAGCATTTCCGCAAGCAGGAAAGCGGGGCCTATGTCCACATGACGAGCACCTCGGGTCTGATCGGCAATTTTGGCCAGGCGAACTATGCGGCGGCCAAACTTGGCATAGCCGCGCTTTCGAAGTCGATCGCGCTCGACATGCAACGTTTTCATGTCCGTTCGAACTGTATTTCGCCGTTCGCCTGGAGCCGGATGACCAGCTCGATCCCGGCTGAGACCCCGGCTGAGCAGGAGCGGCTGGCAAGGATACGCGAAATGACGCCGGAGAAGAATGCGCCGATGGCGGTATTTCTTGCCTCGGACGCAGCGAAGAACGTGACTGGGCAGATTTTTGCAACGCGGAACAACGAGATTTTTGTGATGAGCCAGAGCCGGCCGCTGCGCGGCATGCATCGTGCGGAGGGTTGGACCCCGGAACAGATCGGCGAATACGCGATGCCGGCGCTGGGCTCTTCTTTTGTGCCGCTGCAGCGGAGCGGAGAAGTGTTTTCCTGGGATCCGGTGTGAGACCGGTTCGCGGCAAAGCCGGTCGCGGTCGCGGGTGAGGCGATTACTCGCCGGGCTGGGATTCGGCCCGTGTGTCCTTCGGTAGGAAGTCCGAGACGACCTTGCGTTCCCTGATCAGGCCCTCGGGCCGGAACAGGACCACGACGCCGAGCAGGATCGCGATCAGCAGCCACTGGAGATAAATGTCGCGCGAGGGGAGCGCGGGAGAGATAGCGGCCAGCAGGGGAGTCGCGAATTGCACCACGAAGGAGGTGCCACCCCAGATCAGCCAGACCGCAAAGGCGCCAAGGATGGCTCCCCTGTTGTTGCCGCTGCCGCCGAGCATCAGCATGACCCAGATGATGAACGTGCCGAACAACGGTTGGAAGTGGCTGTAGTCGATGCTGATGACGTAGTGTGCGTAGAGCGCGCCACCGATGCCTATGACGAAGGCACCGACCACGAACGACTCAACCCGGTACCAGGTCACGTCCTTGCCGCTCATGTCGGCGGAAGCCTCTTCGTCGCGAACGGCCCGCAGCACGCGGCCCCAAGGCGAGCGCGCGATCCGCTCGAGCGCAAGGTAGACGCCCGCCAGGAACAGAGTGACGATCACGAGATAGAGAAAGTCATAGTCGCGGAGCTGTAGCGGGGAAAAGAACGCGACGAGCCGATGCGGCAGCCAGGAACAGGTCGGCTGCTTGAAGACGCAGTCCAGAGGCTGGGGAATGCCGGTGAGCGGCTGCGGCCCGTTGGCGAGCCAGCGCTCGTTCTGGAAGATCAGCCGAATGATCGCCGCGATGCCGAGCGTGGCAATAGCGAGGAAGTCCGTGCGCAAGCCAAGAATGGGCACGCATATGAGGAGCCCGACGATCGCGCTGAGCACGGCGGCCGCGGCGACCCCGACCAGGAACGGCATGCCGAGCCCGAACGCCTGTTTCGCGTAATTGGCGAGAATTCCGGTCGGCATCGTCGTCGTGAACAAGGCCGTCGTGAAGGCACCGACCGCGAAAAATCCCGCGATGCCGAAGTTTGGATGACCAGCCAAGCCCCACTGACAATTGAGGCCGAGCGTGAGGATCGCGTAGATGCCGGCCATCGTGCAGAAGTCTGTGAGATAGGCGAGATCGCCGCTCGGCACGCTAGTTGCGAGGCCAAAGGCAGCCAAGATGCCGGCGACGATGCCGACCGGCAGCCGAAGTGGCCAGCGCAGCGGAATCACCCACCAGGCGAGGATCATCAGCGGCAGAGCGATGAAGCATGCCTTGACGGTTTCGATTTGCGGCATCGCTCTAGTCTCCCGCCTGGGCGAACAAACCCTCGGGTCGGACGATCAAGACGACGACCATGACCAGGAAGGCGATTCCTTCGCCATAGGCCGGGTTGATGAAGCTGGCGGAGAGCTGCTCCGCGATGCCGACGATAATCGAACCGACCAGCGCACCGATCGGGCTGCCGATGCTGCCGAGGATGGTGGCGGCGAACATCGGCAGCACCAGATCCCAACCCATCTCGGGCCATAGCTGCGCGGCGAGGCCGTACATCACGCCGCCCGCGGCGGCCATTCCTCCTGACAGGATCCAGGTCCAGGCGATGATGCGCTCGGTATTGATGCCTCGTACCTGGGCGAGTTCGGGGTTGTTGGCCGTGGCGCGCATGGCCTTGCCCATCTTGGTACGCTCGAGCAGGAGATAGACGAGGAAGACGAGGAACGCGGCGAGCGCGAGAACGAAGATCTGGTCCGCCTGGATCCGGATACCAAGCGGCAGCATCAGAGCGGGGTTTTTCCGGTCAGGGTAATAGAACCTGAAGTTGGCACCCCAGCCGAGGTAAACCACCGAGCGCAGGAAGAACGCGACCGCCAGGGAGGCCATCGTTACGATCA
Organism: Acetobacteraceae bacterium; assembly: GCA_050730175.1. Classification (GTDB taxonomy): domain Bacteria; phylum Pseudomonadota; class Alphaproteobacteria; order Acetobacterales; family Acetobacteraceae; genus JAKAWQ01. Next base: position 6,228 of record JBOHMN010000542.1, read on the forward strand.
AAATCGAGGCGTTGAGCCGGCGCAACGGGCGGAACAGCACGAAATCGCAAGCCAGCGCGATGGCGGCAACGATCGGCACCGACAGAACGAGACCGATCAACAGCTCCCAGCCGAACGAAAATGGCCGGAGCGGCCGGCTCTCGGGAAAGAGAGACATCAAAGAGAACGTCGCATAGGCGCCGAGCGTCAGCAGCGCACCCTGCCCGAAATTGGGGAATTTCAGCACGCCATAGGCGAGCGTCAGGCCAATCGAGCCGAGCGCCAGTATTCCGCCCAGCATGACGCCCCAAACGGTGAGAGAAAGGAGGTCGCCGAGCGAGTTGCCGTTGGCCAGGCCGAGCAGCCAGAAAATGACGAGTAACGCTATCAGCTCGAGGACGAGACCGGTCCGACTCCTGAGCGCTCTGACCAACCGCTTGCGCCGGTCCCGCCCGCTCGGCCGGTCGACCGCGCGCAGGCGTCCCGCGGAGGTAGCTTCTTCCGCGGTCGCGATTTCCTTTGTCTGGCCGGCCACTCTGCGACCTAAGCCCGCCCGACGTCGTCGGGACCGATCTCGGCTTCCATTTCCGCGAGCGGCGCGCCGCCACCGAGATAGAGCCGGCCAACCTCCGGATCGTTGAGCAGATCCTTGCCACTTCCCTCGAAGCGATTCTCGCCGGTCGCCAGCACGTAGCCACGGTGCGCCATCTGCAGGGAAAGCTTGGCATTTTGCTCGACGATCAGAATCGCCGGGCCGCTTTCATTAATCCGCTGGATGCGTTCGAAAATCATCTCCACCATCTTTGGCGACAGGCCCGCCGACGGCTCGTCGAGCAGCAGGACCTTGGGGTCGAGCATGAGTGCACTCCCCATCGCCACCATCTGCCGCTCGCCGCCAGACATCTTGCCTGCGCGCTGGCCGCGTCGCTCCTTGAGCCGCGGAAACAGCTCGTAGATGCGCTGCTTGCGCGCTCCGATATCGCGAGCCCGGAGGAGGTAGGCGCCCATCTCGAGATTCTCTTCAACCGTGAGTTGGGTGAAGACATTCGCGACCTGCGGCACGTAGCACATGCCCAAGCCCACGATCGTATAGGGGGAAAGCCTGGAGATGTCGCGGCCAGCAAGCGTGATGGCACCGTGGCGAGGGTGCAGCAGGCCGAAGATCGTCTTCATCAGCGTCGATTTGCCGGCGCCGTTCGGGCCGATGATGGTGACGATCTCGCCCTCCCGCACTTCGATCGACAGGCCGCGCAGGATCTCGGCGTCGCCATACCCGGCGACGACTTTTTCGACACTAAGCAGCGGCATACTGGCCGCCGAGATAGGCGTCGAGCACGCGCGGGTCGTGGCGCACCTCATCCGGCGTGCCGGTCATCAACTGACGTCCCTCCGTCATCACAATCACCGGATTACAGAAGCGCATCACCAGATCCATATCGTGCTCGATCAGCAGGAAGGTGATGCCCCGCTTGTCGCAGAGGTGGCGGATGATCTGCGACAGCGTCTTCATCAGTGTGCGATTGATGCCGGCAGCCGGCTCGTCGAGCAGGACGATGCGCGGCTCGACCATCAGCGTCCGCGCGAGCTCAAGGAGTTTTTTTTGGCCACCAGAAAGGCGGCCGGCATATTCGTCCTTGAGGCGCGTGAGGTTGACGAACTCCAGTACCTCCATGGCACGGTTGTAGATATCGCGCTCCTGCCGCCGCACGAGGCCGGGCCGGAACCAGCAATTCCAGAACCGCTCGCCCGCCTGCCCCTCTGCGGGCAACATCAGGTTTTCCAGCACCGTCATGGTGGGGTGCTCGCGGGGGATCTGGAAGGTGCGGCAGAGCTTGCGATGGAAAAGCTCGTGCGGAGGCAGGCCGGTCACGTCCTGTCCATCGAGGACGACACGGCCGGAATCAGGCTGGTAAAAGCCGGTGATGACATTGAAGAGCGTCGTCTTGCCGGCACCGTTCGGACCGATCAGGCCGGTGATCGTGCCTTGCTGGACGGAAAGCGAGCAGTGATCGATAGCACGCAGGCCACCGAAGTCCTTGACCAGGTTTTCGACTTCGAGCAGCGGCCGCGTCGGTTCGGGCGCTATGGCTTCCATGGCGCTAGCACCGGCTCTCAGTGAAGGTTGGGCGAGGGGAATGGAGGCGGTGGGTCACGAAATACTTGTTCTGCTCCAGTCAAATCTCGCTCAGACGCGGCTGCCGGTTGCGTCGGCGACAGCAAGGCGCCGCCCCGCGCCGGCAGCCGGGTCCCGTTGCACTCAGATGACGGGGATCTTGTCCGCCGGCACGACCTTAATGATGTCGATCCCGGTCTCGGTGAACTTCCAGATGCCGATCGGCCTTCTGACGTCACCGTTCGGAGCGAAGTCCACCGGCCCGCCTACCCCGTTGTAGCTGATCTTCTTCCCCGCCTTGATGAGCTCCATCCCCTTCTGGAGGCCCTTCTCGGTGCCGCCGTCAACTGCAACACCCGGCGTGTTGGCGACCACGTCCATCCGGTCGGCCAGCACGCGGCCGGTGATTTTCTTCGGATCCGTGTAGCCGTCGGCAATAGCCTTGGCTATTGCGAGCCCGACTACCGCCGCAGCGTCGTACACGTCTGCGGTGAACGGAGGGATGGTGTTGTGGTGGTAATCCTTTTTGTAGCGTTCGGCGAACGCTATGTAGGTGGGCGCGCCCGTCTCGGCCTCCGGTGAGGTGCCGAGCTTGCCGTTGAGGGTGGCTGGGCCGACATCGTGGAGCACTGCCATCGACTGGTTGGCGTCGGTGAACTGCCAGCTCGTGTAGTGGAAGATGTCGCGGCTTTCCTTGCAGATGATCGTCGTCTGGGCAGGGTAGGTGATCATCATCAGGAGCTCGGGCTTGTCCTTGAGCGCTTGCTGCAGCTCCGACCTGTAGGTCGGCTGCACTTTCTCCGGGTGTGGTACCTGCGTCAGCACCTTGCCGCCGAGATGTTCGAAGTCCTTCGTGAAAGCGTTGGAAAGGCCCTGGCCGTACGGGTTGTTGATGAAGGTCGTGGCAACCCGGCTGAATTTGTAGTTGGGGAAGACCCCCCCGTTGACTAACTTAGCCGCAAGCGCCGCCTGCTCCAGATCCGAAGGCGACGTGCGGAACAGAAGATGCGCCTTCTGGTTGGCCGGCAGGACGCTGATGAGGGGCGAAGTCGCGCCATCGGCCACCTGCAGGACGCCGCTCGGGATCGTGACCGCCGTCGCGACTGCGACCGTCACGCCGCTTGACCAGCCGACCAGCAAGACCGGCGCTCCGTCAGCGGTGATAATCTGCTTGGCCGCCGCGATTGCGGGCTCCGGCAGCGTCTCGGAATCGGCGACGACGACCTTGCTGATGATCGGCCCGCCGAACACCGCCTTCGCGGCTTCGTTGATCTGCTTGAAAGCGAGCGCGGCGGCGTCACGATAGTGCGTGCCGAAGATGCCGGCCGAACCGGTGAACGGGACGAGCTGACCGACCACGATGGCCGGCGGCGGCGCGTCCGCGGCCCAGGAAGTGTGCGGCAAAATCAGGCCGACGCTCAGGGCTCCCCCAGCGGCGCCAGCCCCCTGGATGATCTGCCGACGGCTGAGGCCGCCCTTCGGGACGTACGAATTATTGCTCACGTTTGACCTCCTCATTTATCGGTACCTGAATGCTCGACCTTCGTCCCGCCGTTCAACCGGCGGGAGGAAAGCATGTGTGCCTCCACAGCGCGATTTTCTGCGCTTAACGACGCTCGGAGAATCGTAGCAGCAAAATCACGCTTTCGCCAGGGGGCGTCCGACGCAGCCAGCCCTCAGCCAGCGCGGAGAGCCAAGCGTTGGACGTATCCGGCGGCGTGGTTAAGCGGCGCGTGGGCGTTCGTGGGCCGGGGAGCGTCGCGTGCGTTGGCGACGGACGCGCAGTCGGCGAACGCCCGTCGGGGACGGGTTGGCGAGGGTAGCCGGCCGCGCGCAGAGGACAACCGGCGCAGGTTCAGAATCCCTGCGCGTGGTTCAAGCCGCGTCTCTGGGTGCAGTCCGGCGCAGCTCGGCGATTGCGAGCTGGACGGATTGCCAGAGATCAAGCTCGGTCGTGTTGCCGGCAAGGCGTGCCTCGAGTGCCCGCTCCTCGGCGACCGCAGCGGCACGCACCCCGTGCCGATCGATCAATGTACGCGCTACGCGGACCGGTTCCTCATTGTTCATCAGTCATCTCCTCCGTTGCGCTGCAACTGCAGCGAGACCTAAGAATTGTCGGCTCGCAAGTCACCCCCTTGGAGCCACGCCGGCGCAGGGGTCATGCAGTGTGGGTCAGAGGAGGAGAGCGCGAGTGATCAGACCTGCTTATGTGCGTACGATGGCGGCCTACAATCGCGAGGTGAACCGGCGGCTCTATGCGGCGGCAGCGCGGCTCACGGAAGCCGAGCGGCGGCGGGATGCCGGTGCCTTTTGGGGTTCGCTGCACGGCACCTTGTCGCATCTGCTGTGGGGCGATTCGATCTGGCTTTCGCGTTTTTCAGATTGGCCGAAGCCGGGGGTGCCGCTCGCGGAAAGTGCCGGGATGATACAGGATTTCGCGGCGCTGACCGCGGCGCGCGAAAAGCTTGACACGGCGATTTCAGATTGGGCCGCCGCGATCGACGAGGCCTGGCTTGCCACCGATCAGGCTTGGCTCAGCGCCAGCGCGGGATGCGTGCGGACGGAGCCGCGCGGGCTCCTGGTTGCACACATGTTCAATCATCAGACACACCATCGTGGCCAGGCGCATGCGCTCATCACGCGTGCGGGGGAGAAGACGGGGGATACCGATCTCTTTCTGGTCGTCCCGGTGATTGCCTAGAACGCGTTCAAGCTGACTGAACGCGCTCCATGTTTGCTTTCTCGAGCAATTTCATCACCTTCACCGGCATCTGGCCATTCCGGTCAGGGTGATATTGCTCTAACGATGATTTTCCGGTCATGGCCGGTCTTCCTGGGGCGATGCGCATCCATGGCCCCGTTCGGACCGCGCGGATGCGCGGCGATCCACGACAGACTCCGGAGAGAAGCAGGGGCAGGCGCGATCACGGCGGGGCGGCTTTCAGAAATCCGAGATCGCAGCCTTCATCGGCTTGCAGGACCTGTTCGGCGACCAAGCGGTCCCAGCCGCGTGGGGGAAGCGGTGGCGCGCGCCAAAGCGCGCGGCGACGGGCGAGGGTTGGCTCGTCCACCAGGAGGTCCAGCCGGTGTTCGGCGACAGAGAGGCGAATGCGGTCGCCTGTTTCGACCAACGCGAGCGGCCCGCCGGCGGCGGCCTCAGGCGTGGTGTGCAGCACGATCGTACCGAAGGCGGTGCCAGACATCCGGCAATCACTGATCCGTACCATGTCCTTCACCCCGGTGCGGGCAAGCTTCTTCGGGATGGGCAGATAGCCGGCTTCCGGCATCCCGGCAGGCGAACGCGGGCCCGTGTTCTTCAGCACGAGGAAGTCGTCGGGTGTCGCGTCGAGCGCAGGATCGTCGATTCGGCGGGAAAGATCTTCGAGACCATCGAAGACGATGGCGCGCGCCTCACCCTCGAAGAGGGCGGGGGTGGCGGCGCTGCGCTTCAGAATCGCCCCGCGGGGGGCAAGCGTGCCGAACAAGGCAACGAGGCCCCCCACCGGCGAGACCGGATCGTTGCGCGGACGGATGAAGCGCCGATCGACGAAGCGCGGGGGAACGGCGAGGCGGTCGGCGAGCGATTTGCCGGTGATGTCGATTGCGTCGAGATGGAGGAGATCGCGCAGTTCGTAGAGCAAGGCGGGGAGTGCGCCGGCGGCGTGGAAATCCTCCATGTAGCCCTCGCCGGTCGGCTTCAGATCGACCAGCACGGGGGTCTGTTCGGAAAGTTCGTTGAGCCGGTTGAGATCAACCTGGATGCCGCGGCGGCCAGCGATTGCGGTGAGGTGAATGAGTGCGTTGGTCGAGCCACCGAGTGCGAGCAGCAGAACGAGGGCATTCTCGATCGACTGCGGGGTGATGAGGCGCGAAGGCCGAACGGGGGCGTCGACGAGCTGCATCGCGAGCGTGCCTGCAGCTTCTGCGGCGGCGAGCCGGGCGGCATGCACCGCTGGGATGCTGGCGGTGCCGGACGGCAGAAAGCCAAGCGTTTCGGCAAGACAGGCCATCGTGCTGGCGGTGCCCATCACGCCGCAAGTGCCTGCAGTCGTCGCGAGCTGCCCCTCGATTTCGGCGATCCGCTCGGCGCCGACGCGCCCGGCGCGGTAGGCCGCCCAGTAGCGGCGGCAATCAGTGCAAGCGGCGAGCCGCTCGCCCTCGAACGGGGTTGCCAACATCGGGCCGGTGACGAGGCCGACCACCGGCAGATCGGCGGACGCCGCGGCCATGAGCTGCGCCGGCACCGTCTTGTCGCAGCCGCCGATGAGCACCGCCGCGTCCATCGGCTGGGCGGACAGCATCGCTTCGGTGTCGAGCGCGGCGAGGTTGCGATAGTGCATCGAAGTCGGGAACAGCGAGGGCTCGGAGAGCGAGATGGTGGGAAAAGAGAGTGGCAGGCCGCCCGCGGCGAGCACGCCACGTTGCACCGCTGCGACGAGATCGGGAACGGTGCGGTGGCAGTTGTTGTAGCCGGAAGCGGTGTCGACGATGCCGATGACGGGGCGATCGAGCATCGCCTTCGAATAGCCCATGGAACGCGCAAAGGAGCGGCGAAGATAAAGGGAGAACGCGCGATCGCCGTAGCCGGCGGTTTTGCGGGAGAGTCCCTGGTCATGCTTGCCCGGCATGGCCGCATGGTAGGCTGCCGCGCGTTCGCGCACAATGGTGGTATTTGAATACCACATAAGGAGAGCCTTGACGGACATTGGACTCGCCGGCATAAGCCTGCGCCGCTTATGAGGACCCCAGCGATGAGGACGACCCTATCACTGAAGCCTGCGGAGGTCCGCAAGGAGTGGGTGCTGATCGATGCCGAGGGGCTCGTGCTCGGGCGGCTGGCGGCAGTGATCGCGGTTCGACTGCGCGGCAAACACAAGCCGCAATTCACGCCCCATGCCGACTGCGGGGACAATGTGGTGGTGGTGAATGCCGAACGTGTGCGGATCAGCGGCAAGAAGCTCGACCAGTCCGTATTCTACTATCACACCGGTTATCCTGGCGGAATCAAAGGTCGCACGGTGCGGCAGCGGCTGGAGGGCAGACATCCGGAGCGCGTGCTGGAGAAAGCGGTCGAACGGATGATCACCCGCGGACCGTTGCAGCGGCGGCAGATGCGCCACCTTCACCTCTACGCCGGACCGGAGCACCCGCATGCGGCGCAGGCGCCGCGCAAGCTCGATGTCGCGGCGATGAATGCGAAGAACGCAAGGGGTTAAGGTGATGTCCGCATCCGAAACACGCACGCTTGCCGACCTCAAGGAGCTGGCCGCCCGCACGCCGGAGCTTGCCGAGCGGCCGAAGGCCGAGCCGAAGCGCGATGCGAAAGGCCGCGCCTACGCGACCGGGCGGCGCAAGAATGCCGTGGCGCGTGTGTGGATCGCGCCCGGCAAGGGAACCATCACCATCAACGAGCGCAAGGCGACCCAGTATTTCGCCCGTCCCGTGTTGCGCATGCTCATCACGCAGCCTTTCCTGGTGGCCGATCGCTACAACCAGTTCGACGTGATCTGCACTGTGTCCGGCGGCGGACTATCCGGCCAGGCGGGCGCAGTCAGGCATGGCATCAGCCGGGCGCTGACTTTCTACGAGCCGGAATTGCGTGGCATTCTGAAGGTCGCAGGCTTTCTGACGCGCGATTCGCGGGTGGTCGAGCGCAAGAAATACGGTCGCGCCAAGGCGCGGCGCAGCTTCCAGTTCTCGAAGCGGTAGACGGCTGAGACGGTTCGGCCAGCGCGGCGGGCGCGTCGGCCGGGCTTATGCTCCTGATGTCCAGGGCGTCCATAGACCGCATTCCTCTCAACACGATCATCTGGCCCGCACTCGGCGTCGTGGCGGCCATGGCAATCGGCAAGGTGGGCTTCGGGCTGGTCGCTCTCGTGCTTGCCGTGGTGCTGCTCGGGAATGTGATTTCCGCAGTGCATCATGCGGAGATGGTGGCGCTTCGGGTGGGCGAGCCATTCGGGGCGCTGGTGCTCGCGCTTGCAGTGACGGTCATCGAGGTCGGGCTGATCGTCACGATCATGCTGGGCGGGAAGCCAAACCCGGAACTCATGCGGGATTCTTTGCTAGCGGTTGTGATGCTCGTCGTCCATGGCGTCGCCGGTCTCTGCATCGTCGTTTCCGCATTGCATCAGCATGAGGCCGAGTTCCGGGTGGAAGGCGCTCAGGCGTTCCTGGCGGTGCTGATTCCAATGGCGATATTGGTGATGGTGGTGCCCAACTACGCCGTTTCCGCTCCCGGGCCTTATTATTCCCCCATGCAGCTCGGCTTCGTCTCGGTTGTTTGTCTGGTGTTGTATGCGGCGTTCCTGTTCATTCAGACCGGCTGGCATCGGGCGTATTTTCTGCCGGGCGGCGAAGCGGATGCAACCCACCATGACCGGCCAAGCCTCGAGACAACGCTCGCATCCGCTGGCCTTTTGCTCGTGGCGCTCCTGTCCGTTGTTTGGCTAGCGAAAAATCTTACACCAGCACTGGAGGCGGGAGTGGCAGCTGCGAGCGCGCCGGTTGCCGTGGTTGGGGTCATCGTTGCCGTCATCGTGCTGCTGCCGGAGACGATCGCGGCGGTGCGGTCAGCGGCGCGCAAGCGCCTGCAATCGAGTCTCAATCTGGCACTCGGCAGCGGCGTGGCTTCGATCGGGCTGACGGTGCCGGTGGTAGCGCTCGTTTCGTACTGGATCGGGCAGCCGCTCGAGATCGGCATTTCCACGAGCAGCAGCGTACTGATGGGGCTCGGCTTCCTGGTCGCGATCATCACGTATGGCACGGGGCGGACGAATATACTGGCCGGTATCGTCCATCTGGTGTTGCTGGCGACTTTCGTCTTCATGATCTTTGCGCCCTGAAGGCAGCGCGGCGGCTCAGGTATGCGGGAGATAGTCCATCCGGCCGCCGTCGACGGCAAGGACCTGACCGGTGATCCAGCCCGATTCGGGTGCGGCAAGAAAGGCGACGGCGTTGGCGATGTCGCCGGGCTCGCCGATCCGTCCGGTCATCGCATGTGCACCGAGGTGCTCTTTGACCTGAGCCCACTCTTCGGGCGTGCGCGTGCCTTCGGTCATCTCGGTGCGCACGAAACCTGGCGCGATCGCGTTCACGGTGATGCCGGCAGGGCCTAATTCCATGGCGAAGCGGCGCGTGAGGATGCCGATGGCGGCCTTGGTTGCTGCGTAGAAGGCGTTACCGGGCATCGCGGTGCCGATGCCGGCGACCGAGCTGATGTTTACGATACGCCCGTAGTGCCGCGCGCGCATGCCGCCCATCACCGCCCGCGTCGTGAAGATGGCGCCGTCCACGTTGACGGCACGCATGCGGGCGAAGGATTCGGGGTCGAACGTATCGAGCGTGCTCTGCGCGGCGATGCCGGCGTTGTTCACCAATATCGTCACCGGGCCGAGATCGGCTTCGGCGCGCGCGAGCATTGCTGCAACTGCCTCGGCGTCGCTCACGTCGGCCTGGTGCGCGATCGCCCGGCCGCCAGCCGCGACCAGTTGCTGGCACAGGGATTCGGCCGCATCGGCGCGTGCGACATAGTTGACGCAGATGGCGGCACCGTGCATGGCCAGCCACTCAGCCGAAGCGCGGCCGATGCCGCGGCCACCGCCGGTGACGACTGCCACCTGATTTTGCCATTGTTGCATTTTCTTTTCAGGCCTCATCAGCATGGTTGACGCCCAGTGTGCCGCCGGAAGCCGTCGTGTTGCGCATCTCATGTATCGCAATCCAGATCGGTGCGCCAGATTGCGCACGCAAAAGGCGATGCGTCTGGCGAATCGTGATCGTCATGCCATTATCCTTGCGCGTTCCTTATTGCCGTTATCGGGTTTACGTTCCTAAAAGCGAACCAGTACGCGCCAGTAGACGGCGTCCTCCTTCAGTGGTTGCACGTTTGCGCTGGCGCCAAGCGGGTTTGTGGTGAAGCGCGTCAGTCCCACCAGATCGAACTCGGTATGCGGAGTAAAGCTGAGCCGGACACCTCCACCCGCGGAGGCAAGCCGCCCGTTCAGCGCAAGCGGCTGGTTTTGCCAGGCGTAGCCCCAGTCATAGAAGCCGAAGAACTGCGCCGCGGGATGCACAGGGTAGCCGAAAAGATCGAAGGAAAGCGCTGTATTGAGCTGTAATTCGGCGGTTGCAGCGACGGCCTTGTCGCCGGTCAATTCGCCGGAATAGTAGCCGCGCGTGAACACCAGCCCGCCGAGGTAGAATTTTTCCACGGCCGGCAGAACGACCCCGGACCATTGACCGGTGAGAATTCCCTTCAAGGCGACGGTCGCGCCCGACCACGGTGAGAAGAGCGTCTGCGTGCGGGTGAGCTCGCCGGCGATCTTCGTAAAGCCGGTCTGCTCGCCGATCACGCTCGGGTCCGGATTGTCGTTGCCGGTGCCGCCGAGGAACGGCAGCCCGAAGGACAGGCGGACCGAGGCGGTGTTGATGGCGGGTCTCGGCGTGCCGAGCCATGTGTCTTCGCGGGCATAATCGAAACCGAGCCTGAGGACGCGCAGCTCGTCGAGGCTCGCCTGGGACAACTGCCCCTCTGGTCCGGAATCGTCACGCACCTCGCTTCTGATGCCGTCGAGATTGACGAGCAGGTTGAGATTTTGTTGGCGTGAACGGATCAACGGGTAGATGGCACCGACGCCAAACACGGTGGTGAGCCCCTGATAGCCGATTGCGGCGAGCGGACCGTAGGGGTTGGAGATGCCGTCACCGTAATAGAGGCGGACCCGGAGGCCGGAGCCGCCGACGAATGTCTCGTAAGATGCCTGGCCGAAATTCTGCGTACTGCCGGACGTGTGATAGAGGGAGACCTCGGTTTGCTCGCCGAACTGGGTGAAGCTGTTGGCGTCGAGCACCAGGAGACCCTCGGCGGGGCCGGTTCCCGGGAAGGCGGCGTTGTCGGCTGTAATCAGGCCGGAAAACGGCTTGCGGCGGACCTCGGCGACAAGCGTCAGCGCGCCGGGTTCGCCGGTCGAAGGCTTGAGAACGGCGCGGAGGCTGACGCCTGGGACATCCTGGGCGAGCAGCAGCCAGCGTTCGAGTTGGGCGCTGCTGATCGGGCGGACGGCGGTCAGATGATTGAGAAAGCGCAGCACCTGGACGCCCGCGGGGCCGATATTGCCCTGCAGCTTGACCGCCGCGATATAGGCCTCGATGACAGTGAAATTGAGGGTTCCGGAGGAGGCGAGAGCGGCCGAGACGGTGACCAGCGGATAACCGTTGCGCCGATAGAGGTCGAGGAGCGCGACCCGGGCTTTCTCGATCGCGGCGAGCTTCACGCGCGGGCCGGTCAATCCGGCGACAAGCGGGCGGAGCCGGCGCTCAGGGAAGACGGACGCTCCGGTGATCACGACCTTCTGGACCGGGACAGCAACATTTGGCACGGCGGCCGGGCCCTGCGGCAGGGGCGTGACGGCCGGCCCCCCGACCGCCGGCGGCGATGGCGGCAGGATGCGCGGCAGTGGGGTTCCTTGTGGGACCTGCGCCTGCGCCAGAGCAGGAGAGCCGAGCAGAAGGAGTGCGAAAAGAAGACCCGGTGGCGGGCGCGTAGGCTTCCTCCGGCGGCAGCTCGGTTGTGTCATTGCTGGCAGCACCTTTCCCCCCATCGCGGGCGGCACGCCGCAAGCGCGTGCGGTGTTTGGATTGCGTTCAATTCGCGCAGGACTGCGCAACCGAAACCATAGGCGCCCGCGGCCATTCGCGGGAAGGGGGTTGCCCGGGTGGGTTCATTCTGCAAGCGCGGCGATTTCTTGAGCCAGGGCGGTGAGCTCCGCCGCCGCCTGGGAGCGCGGCGCCGATTCGAGAACCGAAAGGCCGCGTGCGAAGGCGGCGGCAAACGCTGTGCGATTGCCAAGAACAGCAGTCAGAGCCGGCAGTTCGCGGGCGGCGATTTCCGCCTCGATTGCCGTGCGCAGGCGGCTGGCCGCTGGTGCGCGGTTCAGGACAAGGCGCGCTGGCCTGTGCTCGCCGGCGGCCAGCCGGAGCGTGCCTTCGGCGGCCCAGAGATCGGGCGGGCTCGGTTGGAGCGGGATCAGAACGAGATCGGCGGCACGCACCGCCTGGCGGGCATCGGTTGCGATCTCGGGAGGGGTGTCGATCACCACGAGATCGTGCATGCGGGTGATCCGATCGAGCTCGATGCCGAGCCGCCAGGCGGTGATCTGGAGAAACGCGATAGAGGCTTTCGCATCCCGGTTTGCCGCACGCAACGAGTGCCAGTGCGACAGAGTTCGTTGCGGGTCAGCGTCCAATAGCGCGACTTTCCGCTCCCGAGCGAACGCTGCGGCGAGGTTGGCGGCGAGGGTGGTCTTGCCGGCGCCGCCCTTCTGCTGCGCCACGACGATGACGATCGGCATCGGCTGCTCCCTCGGCAGGGACGGATCGACGCTGAGGGTTGCAGAGAGCGCCGATTCGCGGCAACGCACGCTTTGCTATGGCGACCGCCGCTGCTGGTGGCCAAGGTGGAAAAGCGGGCGGCGATGAGCGTTGCCGGCAGAGCCAGCGTTGCGATCAACCGGGCCCGTGGCGCTCCGGGACGGCGCGTGAATTCGCGGCCGGGTTTGGCCGGGGGCCGAGCCCTGATAATGCTCGGCACTGGAAGGTGCGCTGGAAGGGGCAGGTTCAAAGTCGATGGCAGGGATGTCTTGCATTTGCCGCCGCGGCGTTGCGCTGGTCATCGCGGGGCCGTCCGGGGTTGGCAAGAGCGCGCTCACGGAGGCGCTGCTGCACGCGGAACCTCGGGCAATGCGCTCGGTGAGTGTCACGACGCGGCCTCCGCGCGCGGGAGAAATAGAAGGGGTAGACTACTATTTTCGTGACATGGCGGGCTTCCAGACGATGGTGGCCGCACACGAGCTGTTGGAATGGGCCGAAGTGTTCGGCCATCGGTACGGCACTCGGCGCGCGGTGGTTCTCGACGCGCTGAACGCCGGAAGGGATGTCCTGTTCGACATCGATTGGCAGGGGCACCGACGGCTCAGCGCAGTGCTGCCCGGCGACGTTGTTGGCGTGTTTGTGCTGCCGACCGCACTTGCGGTACTCAAGGCTCGCCTCCGAGATCGTGGTGATCCGCCGGAGCGGGTGAGCCGCCGGATGGCGCAGGCGGCGGGCCAGATCGCCCACTGGCAGGAATTCGATTACGTGCTGGTGAATCACGATCTGGAAGCTTGCGTTGGTGAGATCAGGGCGATCCTCTCGGCAGCCCGCGTGGCGACGCGACGGCGGAGCGGGCTTGCAGCGTTCGTCGGCATGCTGATGCCCCGGGTCGAAAGCTGGTGAGGCCGGCACGAAGGATGTTTCACGAGACGCGAGTGTGCCGACACCAACGATTGTTGCCGGTCAAGCAGGCTCCGGGGGCAGGACGCTAGCGGGAAGGAGGCTTGCGAGGCGGTCGAATTCGGCGATCGAGAGCGTTTCCGCGCGGCGATCGGCGGCGATGCCGGCGGCCGCGAGCAGGGCAGCTCCGCCAAGCGGTTTGAGAGCTTGGCGAAGCATTTTGCGACGCTGGCCGAACGCCGCGGCGGTCAGGCGCTGCATCGCAATGAAACGGGAAGGCGGAGGCTGCTCCGCGTGCGGAATCAACGCGACGACCGCCGAGGAGACCTTCGGACGCGGCAGGAACGAGGCAGGCGAAAGACGGAGGACGATCACGGCCTCCGAGGTCCATTGCGCGAGCACGGAGAGGCGCCCGTAACCAGGCTTACCGGGGCGGGCGGTGATGCGCTCGGCGACCTCGGCCTGGAACATCAGGGTGAGCCTGGTGAAGTGGGCGGCCTCGCCGAGCCAAGCGACGAGGAGCGGAGTTGCGACGTTGTAGGGAAGGTTGGCGATCACATGGCGGGGCGGCGCGACGAGGGTCGAGAGGGCGATCTTGCGGGCATCGGCCAGAAGCAGGCGGAAGCGCTCCGGATGGCGCGCGCGAAGTATGTCGAGTGACGGTGCCACGCGCGGGTCGATTTCGATCGCGGTGAGGCTGGCGAGCGGGGCATCGAGCAGGGCGGCGGTCAAGGCCCCGGGCCCCGGACCGATCTCGATCACGTTCATTCCGGAAAGATCGCCGGCGACCGCGGCCACGCGACGGGCAAGCGTGGCATTGCGCAGGAAGTGCTGGCCGAGCGACTTGCGCGCAGCGAAGACGGGCGCGGTTGATCGTTGGGGTGCGGTCAGGAGGAGCGGTTCTCGATCACGGACTGGCGGCGCAGGTTCGCGAGCAGTTGGCGTGAGAGAAGCTCGGCCCGGTTTTCGAGGATCGCGTGGGCGACCTCGTTGGGTTGTGGTGCCTCGGGATTCTCCATCCCGCGTGAACAGACCATAACCACCGCGACGCCGTCGTTAGCGATCAGCGGCTCGCTGACCGTATCGAGCTTGATGTTGGTGAGCAGGGTGCGAAACGCTGCCGGCGTGACCCGGTCGAGCACGATCGGCCCGGGGTCGGCCGGCTGCACGGACCCGGCCTTTTTGTTTGCCGCTACCATCTCATCGCAGGAGTGGACGGTGGTTGCGAGCGCGCGCGCCTCGTCGATCCGGGCGCGTTGTGCCGCAGTCGGCGCGGCCGGGTTGAATTGGGTTTTGAATGGCAGGAACACCTGACGGAGGGAGACCATCTGCGTGGCGCTGCCACCGACGGGGCGGCGGCCGTTCAACTGCACGATTTCGAGCCCGCCGGCGACCGGAATCGGGTCGCTGATCGCGCCGACCGGCATTTGGTTGGCCAGGGTCACGACTTCCGAGTCGAGCTGGCTTGCATGCACCCAGCCGAGGTTGCCACCCTGCAACGCTGTCTGGCTCTGGCTGAATTGGGCGGCGACCACCCCGAAGGGTGCGCCTGCGCGCAGCTCGCTGATGACGGTGGCGGTGAATTTCTCGGCCGCCTGGCGGCGGGTGGGATTGTCGATCGGGATGAAGATTTCGGAAACGAGGTATGCGGTCTGGCCGGCCTGCTGCTTGAGAGCGGCGATCCGGTCATTGATCTGCTGCGTCGTGACCGCCGCCTCGGGTCCGAGACGTTGCCGCAAGAGCTCGCTCCAGCCGAGCTCGACCCGGATCTGATCGATCAGCGTGCGCAATGCGACACCCTGACCTTGCAGGCGTTCGCGCAGGGCGCCCGGGGTGAGACGATTCTGCGCCTCGATCGCGGCAATGGCGGCGGCGATCGCCTTATCCGGGACGACGATGTGTGCGCGTTGGATGGCCTGCAGGCGGAGCTTTTCGTCGATGAGCTGGTTCAAGATTTGTGGCTTCAGCCGATCGAGCGCATCGGGTGACATGGGGATGCCGGAAGAGAGCGCGAACAGGCGCACCCGGTTCTCAACGTCCGCACGGCTGATCGCGACACCGTTCACGACCGCGGCAATCGATTCGGTCTGCGCCTGCGCCGGCTCTGCCAGTGCGGGCAGGAGGAGCAGGAGCAGGCAGGCCAGGAAGGCAGAAATCCGCAGTCGCATGCGAGCCTCACTAGAGCGTGTTCAGGTTCACTGAACCCGCTCTATGTTGGTTTTCTCAAGCAATTTCATCACCCTGACCGGCACCTGGCGATGCCGGTCAGGGTGATATCGCTCTCGGCGGCCCGGGGGCAAAGAGACGGCCACCAGAGGCCATTATAGGGCGTTGAAGCCGACCTGTCCCACGGTCTTGAACGTGATCTGGAGGAGCAGCATGGTCGCGCCGTTATCGCCGTTGAGGGAGGTGAAACGGCGCGCGAACTGGAGGGCGACGACCATGCACTCGTTCTCCCACGAGCCGGTGAAACCGGCCGAATCCGCTTTGCCGTCGGCGAGATTTTCTCGGCCATAGCCGCTCAGGTGCCAGGCGCCGATGTGCGAGGAGGCGCCGAGCGAGATTTCGTTGCGCGGCATGTCGACCTCGGGCAGCTCCTCGATGGTCGGCGCGGTGTCGAGCTCATAGGGGTTGGTCGGCGTAAAGAGATATCCGGCGCTCAGGCGGAAGCGATCGGTGCCGAAACTTGCGGTTGCATTGGTGAAGCGTACGCGGAGCGGGTTACTGGCGAAGCGGCTCTGCCAAGTGAAGTCGAGCCAGGGGTTTGGCGTCACGCTGAGGCGGGTGACGACGTCGGAGAGGTTGTTCTCGAGGCCGGAGCCCACGGGGAAGTCGGTGCTGTCCTTGTCCAGTCGCCAGGACTGGCCGATCAGCCCATCGATCGTGGCCCCGCCGATATACCAGGCGCCGTGCAAGGCGTAGTTGGCACGGATGCCGCCCTCAGCCTGGTCGATGCCGGGAAACTTGTTCCAGCCGAATAGGTTGGCGTCGGTGAATTCGAGGTAGAGACTGTCCTCGTTGGGGATGGTTGAATAGCTGTCCCCGACGTTGGGCGCGGCGATGAACTGCGCGATCGGCTCGAGCAATTGGGTGCCCCAGGCGCCTGAGCGCATGAATGGCCAGCGCAGTGTGACGCCTGCCTCTGGCAGCGCGCGGGCGGTACTTTCGCTATTGAAGGAAAAGAAATCCGGCTGCAATTCGAGCCGGTTGGCGACATAGGCGGCCGAGGTGAGGTGGACGGCGAAATCCCAAAGGGTGCCGGCTGGTCCGACGGCCGGGCGATCCCAGTTGGCGATCGCATCGACCCGCTGGACATTGGCGCCCTCAGGGCGGAGCACGTTGAAGTAGCCGGTGTCGAGTGAAAATCTGCCGCCCAAAGCATCCGGTGCACCAAAAAAACTGTACTGCCAGTGCGGCAGGACGACCGGCAGCGCGGCATCATCGATCGAAGAATTAAGCCCCTGATAGATGGTCGCATCGAGGCGGGTATAGGCGCCTTGGCCGAAACCTTCGACGAAGCCCTGGCTTGTCAGGATGTCGGCGCCGTTAGCGATGTTGAAATCGCGCAGATAATTGGCCGAGGTCGCCCGATTGTAGCTGAAGCCGTAGCGGTAGGTGTTGTTGTAGCTGAAATTGCCGTTAGCGAAGAGGGCGCCCTGTGCCGAGCCTTCGTCGCGGGCGATATAGCCATTCAGGCTCACTTGGCCATTGTTGAAATGGCGGCGATAATCGAGGTTGAGTTGCGGGCCGGCTCTGGTGGCGATGGTCGGAGCGACGACGATGTCGGACTGGCCGTCGAGCACGAAATAGTACGGAACGGTCAGGAATTCGCCGATGTGGGATGCGGTGCCGAAAGAAGGAGCAAGCAGGCCGGTTCCACGCTTGACTGAAGGATCGACCGTCCAGAAGTACGGAAAATAGAAAACGGGCACGCCATAAATCCGCATCATGGCGTCGTAGTACTCGATCCGCTTGTTGACGAGGTCCTGCACGATACGTGAGGCGGTGATCTGCCAGAGCGGCGGTGCGGTTGGATTCTTTGCGCACAGATTGCAGGTCGAATAGACGGCATGCGCGAGTTCGTTGATCTTGCCTCCGGTGCGGCGGCCGCCGTTGGCGATCAAGCGGGCGTTCTGGGCGAGCCTGACGCTGATGCCGGTAAGGACGGCATTCTGCATGCCTTTGGAGAGTTGGGCGCGGTCGGCGAACAGCACCTGACCGTCCGGCTCGAGCAGGACGACGTTGCCGGTGGCGATGGTGATCCCGGTGTTGCGATTGTACGTGACCTTGTCAGCCTGCAGCACGTGGCCCGTCTGCCAGGCCTGGACATGGCCGGTTGCGGTCACCACGCCGGTATTGCGGTCGTAGGTGAGCTTATCGGCGAGAAAGGTGACCGGTTCGGTGTTGGAGAACTGCTGCCCGGGCGCCGTGGAGAAGACCGAGGGCTGCGCTGCGGCCGGCCGGAGCGGAAGCAACGTCGCGAGCAGGACGAGGAGGAGGGCAACGCCCAACCCGGGCGCGTGACGGTCAGCCATCTTCGAGGTGCAGCAACAGGCCAAGGGCCAAGAGCAATCCCGACGCAGCTGGCGCCCAGGCCGCGAGCACGGGCGGCAGAGCGCCGGACTTGCCGTATTCCGCGGCGACCTTGGAAAGGACGAACAGGGCGAAGCCGGCCGCCGCGCCGCTCAACAGCATTTCCGAAACGTGGCCGCGTCGCGCCGGGCGCATCGAGAAGCCTGCGGCGACGAGGGACATGGTGCCGCAGAGAAGGGGCAATGCGAGCAGGGTCTGGAAGTAGAGCCGGTGTGCGACGGTCGAGAACCCGGAGCGGGCGAGCAGGGAAATAAATCCCGGGAGTTGCCAAACGGAAAGCGTGTCGGGCGAGGCGAAGCTCTCCTGCACTCGGGCGATCGTGAGGTCGGTCGGGATGCGGATGCGACCGGGTGCGCTGGGCAGGTGACCCGGCTCGAGGGTGCTTGCGTCGGTGAAAACCCAGGCGCCGTTGCCGAGCTGGGCGCGTCGGGCCTCGATCCGCTGCAGCAGGTGGTCGTGCTGGTCGAGGCGGAAGACACTCACCTGTTGGGCACTGAGTATCTTCCCGTGCAGGCGCACATCAACCGCATGAATGATGGCGACGCCATCCGGGATCAGGCCCGAGTCGGATTGGCGGAGCCAGAGCTGGCCACCGTTCACGGTGAGCGGTCCGGCGCCGACCTTGAGATACGCATCATCGAGCGCGGTTGCCCGCGCGAAGGTGACCGAGGTGACCGGGCTGATGACGGCAGTTGCGAACCCGCCGACCAGGAGCGCGACCAGGAACGGTGCGCCGAGAATTTGCCAGATCGAAACCCCAGCGGCGCGGGCGACGACCAGTTCCGAGAACCGGGTCAGGCGCCAGAAGGCATAGATGCCGCCGAGCAAAACCGCGAAGGGGAGAATCTGCATCAAGAGCCAGGGCATGCGCAGGGCGGCCATTTCGCAGACCAGCCAGAATGTCGCGTCGGGCCGTGATGCGGCGCGGCGCAAGAGATCGATCAGATCGAACAGCGAGCCGAGCGTGGTCAAGCCGCCGAGTGCTGCCAGCACCGCGAGGAGGAACTGGCGGGAGAAATAGGCGGCGAGGGTTGCGGGCATGGTCACCGGCTGCCGACTGCGACCGATCGCCCGGAGCGTGCAGCGCGACGGTGCGGGCCGAGAAGCAGCCAGCCTGCGATGACGCCGGGCAGAATCGCATGCACCCAGATCAGCGGCATCAGGACGGGATGGCGGGCGGCCGAGTCGGCGATCGCGAGGCCGGCCGCCAGCAGCAAGGTGACCGTGCCGACCGCTGCCGTGGGTCGCATCAGCCCGCCATGGCGGCGAAAGCCGCCAGCGAGCACTGCATAAAGGCCGATCAGCGCGAAGGAGAGCACCGTGAATGGGCTGGCGAGGCGCCGATAGGCCTCGACACGGAATTTCGGCACGTCGCGCGGGCTGACGGTTGCCGGATCCGGGTGCAGAAGCGCGGAGAGCGGAAGCTCCGAAGCATCGCGGAAACGTTGCTCATTGGACCGCGTGGCGGTTGCGAGATTGAAGGTGTTCTCGGCGAAAGTGAGAACGTTCAGCCGCCCTGTCCGCCGATCGATGACCTGACGGCTGCCGTTGAAGAGCATGACTTCCGGTCCGTGCGGGCCGTCCACCAGCTGGCCGGACTCGGCGAGAATCGTCGCCTGATTGTTCGGGTCGCGCGCATCATCGACCAGGATCCCGTGCAGGGTTCCGTCTGGATCACGCTTGCGAACATAGACGGTGAGATTGTTAGAGATCTGATTGAACACGCCTTCCTGAATCAGGAAAGCGGCAATGCGATTGCGGATTTCGAACTGATATTGGCGGAAGGCAGAAACGCTCTCGGGCACGATGACCAGGTTGAGCCAGAAGCAGGTGGCGAAAGAGAGCGCGGCAAGCGCGAGAGCCGGCCGGGCGAGGGTGAAAGGCGAGCAGCCGGCGGCGCCGAGCACAGTCAGCTCGCGGTCCTGAGCGAGGCGCTGATAGAGGAAGAGAATGACGATGAAGGTCGTGATCGGCAGGATCACGGCGATGAAGCTTGGGATCAGAAGGCCGGTCAATTCCAGGAAGACGCCGAGGCTGAGGCCCCGGTCGATCACGAGATCGAGGAAGCGGAGCGACTGGGTGAGCCAGATCAACGCCGCGAGCCCGCCCGTGCTGACGATGAGGCCGGCCAAAAGCTGGCGGAAGAAATAGCGGTCGAGCCGGCGGACGAGGGGGCGGCGGGGGAGGCGCATACCCAAGGTTTGGCCGGTTTTCGAGGGTGGAGTCTACCGTGCCGATTCTGAGGCCTGGTAGCTGGAGACGCCCGGTTGCGGCTCGTTCGGCACCGTTCGGCGCGTCACGCCCGACCGGCTTCGTGGCCCGTCGCAGTGCAGCGAATCGACCGGCGATCGGGTTTCCGGCACGGATTGCCGGCCTCGCAAGGGTCCTTGCCGGGTTGGTTGGATCGGTCTGCCCGTCATCCTCGCGCGGCACATGGGCGTGCTTCGTCGGCGCGGCGGCCGGTCAGGCACGGATGGACGCGTGGGAGCCAGGAGGGGGTTACGACGGTGTCGCCGGGGACGGCATGCCGGCGAGTTTGCGCCAGTCCTCTTCGCTGATCGTCCGGACGCCGAATTTCGCAGCCTTGCGCGCCTTGGAGCCTGCCTCGGCGCCGACGACGACGAGGTTAGTCGCGCGCGAGACGCTGTCGGTGACCTTGGCGCCCAGCTCTTCGGCACGCTTTTTCGCTTCGGCGCGGCTCATCGAGGCAAGTGTGCCGGTGAAGACGACGGTCTGGCCGGCAAGCGGCGACGCGACCGTGGAAGCGGGGATTTCGTCCTCGATCGTGATCAAGGGCTCGAGCGCCGCCAAGGTGGCGCGATTGCGCGGCTCGGCGAAGAAGTGGGCGAGCTCCTCGGCGATCGCCGGGCCGATTCCGACGATCGAATCGAGCCGTTGGCGTTCTTCCGCCTCAGGGTCGATGGCGGCCCGCATGGCTTGCTTGAAACGGTCGAACGAGCCGTAGTGGTGCGCAAGAAGACGAGCATTCGATTCGCCGATGCGGCGGATACCGAGTGCGTAGATGAACCGTGCGAAAGTGATCCTGCGCCGCGCGGCGATGGCACGGAAGAGATTGCGGGCGGAGATTTCACCCCAGCCTTCGCGTCCGGCGACTTCCGCTGCGTGCCGTGGGAGGGAAAAAATGTCGGCGGGCGCGCGGATCAGGCCGTCAGCATAGAATCCGGCGATCGTCTTCTCGCCGAGCCCCTCGATGTCGAAGGCGGCGCGAGAAACGAAATGCCGGAGCCGTTCCACCGCCTGCGCGGGGCAGGTGAGACCGCCGGTGCAGCGGCGAACCGCTTCACCGGTCTCGCGAACGGCGCGACTGCCGCAAACCGGGCAGGCTTCGGGGAAGGCGAATTTCGTCGTGCCCTTGGGGCGGCGAGCGAGGATCGGGCCGAGCACTTGGGGAATCACGTCGCCGGCGCGCTGGATCCGCACCCAGTCGCCGATGCGAATATCCTTCCGTTCGATCTCGTCCTCATTGTGCAACGTGGCACGCGAAACGAGGACGCCGCCGACATTGATGGGCGTCAATTTGGCGACTGGCGTCAGCGCGCCGGTCCGGCCGACCGAGATCAGGATGTCCTCGAGCCGCGTTACAGCCTGCTCGGCCGGGAATTTCCAAGCGACTGCCCAGCGTGGCGCCCGGCCGGAAAAGCCGAGCCGTTGCTGGAGCGCGAGCTCGTCGATCTTGTAGACGACACCATCGATGTCGTAGCCGAGGCCGGCGCGGTTCTGGGCGATCTCCTCCTGGAAGGGGGCGGCGTCGGCATCGCTCTCGAGGCGGCGCGAGAGCGGGTTGACGGCGAAACCCCATGTGCGCAGGCGTTCGAGATAGTGCCAGTGCGTATCGGCAACTTTTTCCGAGCAAGCACCGAGCGCATAGGCGAACAGAGAGAGACGGCGCGAGGCGGTGATCGAGGGATCGAGCTGGCGAAGGCTGCCGGCGGCGGCGTTCCGCGGATTGGCAAAGAGCTTCTCTCCGGCGTTTTCCTGCGCGTCATTGAGAGCGAGAAAGTCCTGCTTGCTCATGAAGACTTCGCCGCGAATTTCGATCAGCGCTGGAGCGTCGGCGGGCAGTTCCCGGGGCAGGGATGCGAGTGTCTTGAGATTCGCGGTGACATCCTCGCCCTCGATGCCATCGCCGCGCGTCGCGCCTGAGGTGAAGTGACGTCGTTCGTAGGTGAGAGAGATCGAGAGCCCGTCAATCTTCGGTTCTGCGACGAGCGCAAGGAACGTCGCGGGGCCGAGGCCCAGGAAGCGGCGGGCGCGGGCGAGGAATTCGGCGAAGTCTTCGGGCGAGAATACGTTGTCGAGTGAGAGCATCGGCTCGCGGTGGCGGAGTTTGCGAAATCCACCGGCGGGCGCGGCGCCGACCCGCCGGGACGGTGAATCGGCGCGCACGAGGCCGGGAAAGCGCGCCTCGATCGCGCTGTTGCGGGCCCGGAGGCGGTCATAGTCGGCATCTGTCAGGGCGGGCTGGTCAGCCTCGTAGTAGGCGCGGTCGGCCTCGGCGATGGCCGTGGCGAGGCCGGCCAGCTCGGCACGGGCGGCGCTCTCGTCGAGGTCTTCGGGGGATGTTTCGGGGGGTTTTTTCACGAGTGGCCCGACTCTAACACTTGCTGTCCAT
>JBOHMN010000543.1:0-1617 GCA_050730175.1 Acetobacteraceae bacterium
ACCCTTCACCGTGTCCTGTTCTGACGGTGGGGACTGTGGCCGTTATGGTCGACACTCTTTGTGTACAACGCCGTGCTGTTCTGGGGCTTCCTCAATTGCCTGTTCGGAATTGGCGTCGCCTTGTTCGCGTTGAGCGGCTGGATTGCGACGCGGGATTGGCGCCCGGTCGCGCGAATCCCCCTATTCTCCCTGGTCGCGTCCCTCATTTTCCTGCTGCACCTGTTTGGCTTCGGTTTGTACGGGCTGGCGGTTGCCCTCTATGAGATGGACAGTCGGATCAGAGAGCGCCGAGTTTCGATGCGGAGCGCATCGTTGCTGATCGCCGCCGGGGTGCAATTTGTGCCCGGTTTTGTGATGTGGAGTTTGAGTCTCCGGCATGGCGGGCCAACTCTGACACTCTACGGCAGCCTGGGCGACAAGCTGCATGCGCTGATAGCACCGTTTACGTTTGGCTACGTTCCGGCCCCGTTCGACCTGATTGTGGGGCTACTGGCGGTTGCCTTCCTTGTGTGGGCCATCCTCACGCATTCGCTCAGCCTGGCGCCGGAACTCCGCCGGCCGCTTGCGGTGATGGTGGTCGTTGCGATAGCGATGCCGAACGTGCTGAGCGGAAGCTGGGCAGCGGATCTCCGGTTGCCCGTCGCGCTCGCCTTTCTGCTGATCGCGGGCGGTCAGGTGAGAATGCCATCACGGCGGATGACAGCGGCGTTCTCGGCGATCGGGCTCGCGGTGCTTGGCGCGCGGCTCTGGGCGGTGACCCAAAGCTGGCGCGACTACGATCGCCAGTTTGCCGAATTCCGCGCCGCATCGCGGGTGATTGCGCCCGGATCGCGGCTGATGATCGTCGAGGGCGCGATCCCGAAAGGAGAAGCCGCGCTCGCCGGCGTGCCGGAATTTTTCGCTCTCCGGCAGAGTGTCGCCTATTTCCACATGCCGGAGCTGGCGGTGATCGATCGCTCGACCT
Source organism: Acetobacteraceae bacterium (assembly GCA_050730175.1). Classification (GTDB taxonomy): domain Bacteria; phylum Pseudomonadota; class Alphaproteobacteria; order Acetobacterales; family Acetobacteraceae; genus JAKAWQ01. Next base: position 965 of record JBOHMN010000543.1, read on the forward strand.
TTATTCCTTACGTCTTCACCGGATGGACGACCATCAACGTGACGCCGCGGAACTGCGGCATCGCAGAGCCGGTGGGGCTCCCGACAACGCCCGCCGAGCTCCGCGAAAGCACCTACCCCAGCCAATGGAAAGCGCTCGATCTGCGCCGCAACCTCTGGGGGGAAAAGCCATACTGGCGGAAATGGCCAGAAACATTCGATTACTTGCTCTGGATGGATTTCGGATCTCGGCCGCAACACGTGCCGCCCGATCTGCACCCGGTGGCCACGGGCAGCTTCTTTCACATCTTCCGCGTCGAACCGCCCACGCCGCGTAAATCGGGCGGCGGCTTCAGTGCATCTTCAAATGGATTAGGTAGAGGCTGAGCTTGATCGGCGCGGCGCCGATCGTGTACCGCTGGATTTCGGTGACCGCTACGCCGGCGTCTGCGAATCGCGCCGCGAGGCGAGCGACCGTATCGGGCCGGTTGGTCGGAACGACGACGAGGAAGCCGTTTCGGCCGGCATCGATGAGGTCCTGTTTGGGGATCCGGTCAAGCGAGGGAACGGGGAAGGCCCCGGCGAGATACTCCGAGACTACGCCGCCGATCGAGTACGCAACGCTCGGCATTGCGATGTTACAGCCCGGCAAAGGCTTCAGGACCTCCTTTTGGT
>JBOHMN010000544.1:0-2643 GCA_050730175.1 Acetobacteraceae bacterium
GGGCTACGAGGAAGGCGGCGTCTTGACCGAGGCCGTCCGCCGCCGCCCCTACCAGGTGATCCTGTTCGACGAGGTCGAGAAGGCACACGAAGACGTTTTCAACGTCCTCCTCCAGGTGCTCGACGACGGACGCCTGACCGATGGCCAGGGCCGCACGGTCGATTTCCGCAACACGATCATCGTCCTGACCAGCAATCTCGGGGCCGAGATTCTCGCCGCGCAGCCCGAAGGCGAGTTGGTCACGATCGTCGAAGGCCAGGTGATGCGGCTCGTGCGCGAGCGCTTCCGCCCCGAATTCCTGAACCGCCTCGAGGAGATCATCCTGTTCCGCCGCTTGAGCCGGGCCGACATGATGGCCGTCGTCGAGATCCAGCTCGCCCGCCTGAAGGCGCTCCTGGCAGAGCGCAAATTGGAGCTTTCGCTCGACCGCTCGGCGCTCGAATGGCTGGCCGAAACCGGCTACGACCCGGTCTACGGCGCGCGGCCCTTGAGACGGGTGATCCAGCGCGAGCTGCAGAACCGGCTCGCCGGGATGCTGCTCGAAGGTGCGCTGAAGGAAGGCGACAAGGTCGGCGTCTCAGGGACCGCCGATGGCCTCGCCGTCAAGGTGAACGGAGCCCTCGCCCGGGCCGCCTGACGCCTCTTCGTCACTGGAAGGCAGCCGTGCACTCGTGTGGGGCCTCACGCGGCGCTATGACCGCAAGCGCCTCGTCCGGCACGAACCGCACGCCGGCATGCCAAGCGCCATCGCGCGCGACAAACGCATGAAGGGCGAAGCCCAGGCTGATCGCAACATCGAATCCACGTTTCCCCGTCATTGCGAGGCGCCGCGCGCCGGATCGCATCACATGGCGTAGCGCTCCCGGGTGCGCTACGCTCGCGGCCTCGCAACCGACCCGGGTGACACGCACATGACGATCTCGATGCATCAGGCGCTGGCGCCGCCGCTCGTCCAGATGCTCGATGCACTCTCCGGGGTGCTGGCAAAGGGCGCGGCATTCGCCGCCGCGCGCAAGATCGATCCTGCGGTTCTGCTCCAGGCGCGGCTCGCGCCGGACATGTACCCGCTGATACTGCAGGTACAGATCGTCGCTGACCGGGCCAAGGACGCGGCGGCGCGGCTGGCGGATGTCGAGGCGCCGCGCTGGCCGGATACCGAGAAAAGTTTTCCCGAGCTCGAAGCGCGACTCGGCAACGCGGTCGATTATCTGAAAACCTTCAGCCCGGCTAGGATCGACGCCTCGGAGCAGCGAATGATCGCATTCCGGCACGGCGGGCGCGACCTGCGCTTGAACGGGCGCGACTATCTGTTCGGCTTCATTTACCCGAACTTCTATTTTCACCTCACGACGGCCTACGCGATCCTGCGCCATAACGGCGTGGACGTCGGCAAGCGGGACTTCCTCGGCAACCTGCCGCTCGCGTCAGGCTGAGCGCCCGCCCCGTATCGCGCACGGCCTGCGTAAACCTGAGGACTTGCAGAGGAGCAGGGCTCTCGCGTAGGCTCGGCCCGCGCCGAAACGATCCGCAGGAGGAACGGGGATGACGATGTGCATGCGGCGGCTGGGCGGCTGGCCCTGGTTGGCGGCGCCCCTGCTTCTGGCAGCCTGCGCCCAGACCCCGATGGGGCCGACCCTGAATGTCATGCCGGGCCCCGGCAAATCGCTGAGCGACTTCCAGACTGACCAGTTGGTGTGCAAGAACTTCGCCGAGCAGGCGATCTCCGGCCAGGCGCAGAACGCGAACCTGCGCGGCGTCGGCACCGCGGCGGTCGGGACGGTACTGGGCGCGGGTCTGGGCGCTGCAATCGGCGGCGGCCAGGGTGCGGCAATCGGCGCCGCAAGCGGTGCCCTCGGCGGCACCGGGCTCGGTGCGCTTTCCAGCAGCAACAGGCAGGAACCGATCCAGGAGCAATACAACAACGCATTTGCCCAGTGCATGTACACCAAGGGCAACCAGGTGCCGGGATTCATGCCCGTGGCCGCTGAGCCCGCGCCGGCTGCCACCTCCGCCGGGCTCACCCAGTCCGTGCAGGTGCAATTGATCCGCCTCGGCTATCTGCAAGGTCCCGCAGACGGCATCGCCGGCCCAGAGACGGGTTCCGCCATCAGCAATTACCAGCACGCTGTCGGCTTGCCGATCAATGGCATGGCCACCCCCGCACTGCTGACCCGCCTGGAAAGCACGCAGTGAATCGCAGCAGAACGTAGGAAAACCGCGCGGCCCGCAACGCCGGGATTGCGCCTGCACCCGTCCCCGTGTGACCATTCCCCCTGAGATGCCAGGATCGGGGTCGACCATGCAGCAGGATAAACTGATCCGCGTTCCGCTTCTGCCGCTCCTGCTCGCCCTTTTCCTCCTCGCTGGGTTGGCGGCGCCGGCCGCCGCCCGGCCGCTGCAATTGCCCCCGGTCACCGTGCCGGCAACCCACCAATATCACACCGGCGAGGTGATCTTCGTCGAGCTGGTGACGTCGGATTTGGCTGCCGCGGAGCGGTTTTACGGCGGGTTGCTCGGCTGGACGTTCCGCGATATCGCCGCCGGTAACACCCGCTACGCGGAAGCGACGCTGGCCGGCCAGCCGGTAGCCGGGCTGTTCCAAAGGCGCCTGAAAGCGGGCGAACACAGGCGGCCCGCCTGGCT
>JBOHMN010000545.1:0-2804 GCA_050730175.1 Acetobacteraceae bacterium
GCTGACGGTTGCAGGCATTCCGTTTCCGGCCGGCCGCCTGGTCGCGACGCTCGAGGAAGCCCAACGCACCGCGGCGGTACTGGGCTTTCCCGTCGTGCTCAAGGCACAATCCGCCGATCTACCGCACAAGAGCGATGCGGGCGGCGTGGTGCTGGACCTCAGCGATGCGTCCTTGCTGGCACAAGGTTGGGGGCGACTGCACGCCAACATTGCCAGAAATCGGCCGGGACTGGTGCTAGATGGGGTACTGATAGAAGCCATGGGCCAGCGCGGTGTGGAGTTGATCATCGGCGGACGCCATGATCCGGAGTGGGGACCAATCATCCTCGCAGGCTTCGGCGGCGTGCAGGCCGAGATTCTGCAGGATGTGCGCTTGCTGGTACCCGATCTACCGGTTGAAACCATTGTGGACGAGCTCTACGGGCTCAAGAGCGGCGCGCTGCTGCGCGGCTTTCGCGGCTCACCCGCCCTTGACGTAGTGGCCGTCGCCGAGATTATCCGCTGTGTTGGCGCATTGCTGCAGGCGCAGCCGTCTATTCAGGAAATCGATCTTAATCCCGTGGTGGTCTACCCGGTTGGCCAGGGCGCGGTGGCGCTCGATGCGCTGATGCAACTGGTTAAATCGGGCTGAGCGGCGGCAACCGGGACAGCCTCAGATCGATGGCGTAGCCGGGAGTCCACAGGATCGCTCGTGCATTTGCACACGCGCGTCCCGCCCGAAACATTGCTTGCGGCCGGTCGAATACCCTGATCGATCAGTGGATGATTTGATATCGCAGGCCTTTGCAGCACCCATCCTTTCCTTTACTGGCCTAATTGCATCCCATCCGAGAATTTACCGCAAATCGACAGCAATAAGCTCGGTGCCTTCCACGTAGACTGATGTGTCGGCGGGCGTGCGGCTACTTACTCGCCCTCGGCGCGCTTCTTCATCCACTCGAGTGCGCTGGTGCACATCCTCATGTGCTGCGCGCGGTATCGCTCCTTCGTCTCACCCGGCGCGAGATGCGACTGGTCGTAGACCATACTGTAAGTGATCTTGGATTCGTGCGGCCCTGCGGGCTCCACATCGACCGTAGCGTGAAACCCGTCCTTATTGGCAGGTTGAGTAATAGTATACGAATGGGGGGTCCGGCCTACCATGACCTCGTCAATACGGCCGGCGAGCTGCCGCACGGTCCCCAGGCCTCCGGTGCCGGAGGTGTAGACGCACTTCATCTTCAGCCAGGCTCCGATATCGCAAAATCCCCCGACCGCCTTCCAAACTTCACCTGCAGGCCGCGCGACGTCCGTGCTCAGCACGATGGTGGTGTAATCGGCGGCTAGGGCTTGCGAGCCAGCGCCGGCAAGTCCGGCAATACCCAGTGCCACCCAGCACCGCAGCGTGCGATTGCTCATGCACCTTCCCCTTATTAGTTTTCAACCAGCCAACCGGCCGGAATGATACCTGTATCTCGATTACCACGGAAGATGAAGAGGCTTCCGCTCAAGCGGCGTGCGGCATGTCGGCGCTGGCCGTCGAGATGGCGTACAACACGATGATGTAACACATACCCGTGTCCTTATTCGTGCCAAGATCATGCTGCACGCGGCTGACGACGCCCGGTCCACATATCCGATTATTTGCTGGATACTACACCGGTCATGAGCCTGTCGGACTTAAGGCTCTCAGACTTGACGTTTTTTGGTCGTGACGCCGGGGGGTGGATCGGGATTTTTAGGGGCCGCCGCCGGGGCGACACTCATATCTCCCGCGTCGATCTCCAGGTGCGGACGAAGCTTGTGCAACTTTGCGATCCCAGCTTTAGTGACGCCGGTCTGCCACAGGTATACCCGCCGCAGCGATTTCATGGCTGCCAGCATCGGGATGCCGGCGTCGGAGATCCCGTGATTGTCGTACAGGTTGAGTTCGACGAGCTTCGGCAGCGAGCTGAGCGCTTGAAGGGACCGATCGGTGAGCTTGTTGTCGTCCAGACGCAGGTGCCTCAGTGCAATCAAATGAGCGATCGGTGCGACGTCCGCATCCGTAAGCCCGGAATCCGCCAAGTTCAAGTCGACGATGGGATCGCTCGAATCCATTGCCAGTGCCTGGATAGCGCTGACGGAGAACCCTGACCCAGGGGCAGCGGGACTGACGACCAGATGCGGATCACCCAAAGATTCCGGTCGGGCCATGAAACCGACAGCGACCAGACGCGCGATCACCCGGGGGTCCGCCTGCTTGGGCGGCTGCGCCTCGGCCAGCTTGGCCTTCCGAGCGATCATCCTTGCGGACGCTTCGATAGCATTATTTTTGGCCGCGTTAGGTTGCTGGGCGACCCCGGCCGCGGCGCCGCCGGCCGGGGGATGCAGCTCGTCCTGAATGATGGTCTGGATATTCTGGGGCGGATTGAGGGCCAGGACTTTGACACCGGTCTTGGCGCCGCTGTCGACCCACCAGCGAAAGACTGCAATCTGATTGGCGGTCAGTGGCGACTTGCCCTTGGGCATGTAGTCTCGGGCAGATTGCGGCAACGAGATCCTACGGATCAGATCGCTGTCTTGAGCGTCGCCCTTGACGATGACAGGGCCATCCCCGCCCCCTCTCATCAGGCTCGCGTAGCTGGACATGTCCAGTCCACCCTTTTGCTTATTGCTGTTGTGGCAGGTGCTGCACCGCTGCTCCAGCACCGGACTGATCACGTCCACATAGGGATCCGCTGCGGCAATCGTGACCAACCGCGGCCCTGAGGTCGTAAGTCCGAGCATTCCACGGATGAAATTGGGCGCATACTGCGTCAAATAGCCACTGCCGTGGGTCAGGG
>JBOHMN010000546.1:0-6892 GCA_050730175.1 Acetobacteraceae bacterium
AGCGAATGGTGCGGCGGCCGGCCGGTGACGACGGTTCCGGTTTTGCGCCGGCGGGCCAGCATACCCTCCGCGGCAAGTTGGGGTGGAAGGCCCAACTCTGCGAAAGTGTACGGTAGCGCATTGCACGCAATATCTTGGGTGCCGTGCTGCGCTGGCACATCGATCGCGAAGCTGGCGGCAGCGTAGCCAGATGGGTGGCGCTGTCTGCATTGCACGCAATATCATCCCCCGCATTAGACCGCGAGGTTATTGCGTGCAATACGCCCGCCGAAAAAGCGATATGACGTCCATTCAAGATTGCACGCAAAAATTACACGCAATAATCAGCCACTCCGTGCCGGAATCAGGATAGAATCGACCCGCTACCCCCCGAAATGCCCAGAATCCCCCGATGTTCTCGTTTCTTACCGTACGAAATCGCACGCTTGGGCCTTCCGACCCATCTACTCCGCGCCGGTCTCCCGGCGCACCGGCGCGCGGTTTTGAACAAATCGCGCGGTGACCTCGATCACGCCGCGCTCGGATCGGGATTGAGCGGGCCTTCGTTGAAGCGTCCGGGCCGAAAAGCCTCGATCGGCAGCGGACTTTTCCCCTCCACGATCAGATCGGCAATCAGTGATCCCACGATTGGACCCAGCTGGAAGCCATGCCCGGAAAAGCCGAACGCATGCCACATCTCCGGCGCCGTCTCGCTTGCCCCGATCACCGGAATCTCGTCCGGCATCCTTGCCTCCAGCCCGGCCCAGGTCCTGACGATCGTCGCCCCGCGCATGATCGGAAACAGCGCGCAACAGGTCTCGGCACTCGTGCGCATCCGCTCGGCCACAGGGTCGGCCGTCTCCCGCTCGAGATCCGGAACGCCGGGTATGCCGCCTCCGATCACCACGGTGCCATTGTCCATCTGCTTGAACGAAAGCTTCCGCCCGGTGCCAATGATCACCGGATCGAGAAAGTGCGGCATCCGCGCCGTCACCATCATGGTCGGGGCGAAATAACCGCGCGGCAGAATCTCGCCCACCATTGCCGCTGCCTGCCATCCCCACGCGCCGCCACAATTCACCAGCACGTCTCCTTCGAACGCGCCCTTCGAGGTCTCTACTTTCCAGCGCCCGCCATGCTCAATTCCCAGGACCCGCGTGTCCTCCTCGAAGCGAACGCCAAGCTCGAGCGCGCGCAGCCGGAAAGCCTGCATAGTCAGATAGGGAACCGCGAATCCGTCACGCCGTGAGATCAGGCCCCCGATGCAATGTTCGGAAAGCGCGGGCGCCAGACGCCTCAGCTCCTGCCGGTCGATCAGCTCTTCATGCGTCCAGCCGAGCCCCGCCAGTTCGGCCACCCGTGCTTTCAGTGGGCGAAGGTCATCCTCCGTCTCGGCCACTGCGATCTGCCCGACATGACCGACGAACCCGCACATCGGCGCGTACTGGCCGAGTAGCGCCTCGAGATTCATCCACCTGTCCATCGCCGCCACCGAAAGCGGGATCTCCGCGGGATGCCGTCGCAACTGCCTGACCCCGCCCGCATTCACGCTCGACGCGTGCCGCCCGACTGAGTTCTTCTCGATCACGATCGGCCGCCATCCCTTCAGCGCCAGGTGCATCGCGGTCGAGGTCCCGTGCAGCCCGCCGCCGACGACGATCGCATCGCCGCCCGCCCGCGGCGCGTTCACCGCAGGACCTCCTCGCCCGGCAGATCATCGGCCTCGCCCTCCAATAGCGCGAGCGCCGCAAGCGGCAACGGCTTCACCGGTATCCTGATCCGATAGTTGCCGACCGCCGCCGTCTCTCGCCCGCTCTCGCGCGCGATCACCGCCGCGACTGTCGGCCCGCACATCCGGCCCTGGCACGGCCCCATCCCTGAGCGCGTGAAGGTCTTGGCCCGGTTCGGATCGTCCGCGCCCAGACGCACGGCCGCTCTCAGCATTTCCACCGTCACCTCCTCGCAGCGGCAAACGACGGTTGCCGCTTCCGGGGGTGCCAGCATTTCTGGCACCGGACGGAACATCCGCTCGATCAGCGGCCGGATGCGGCCAAGCCGCGCCAGTACCCGCCGTTCGGCTCTTCCCCGCCGGTCGCGTTCCGCGCGATCGATGCGGCCCAGCCGGAACGCCGCATCCAGTGCGGCAAGCCGCCCCAGCGGCTCCGCCGCCTCCGCGCCACGAATTCCGCCGCCATCACCCGCCACCGCGATCCGCCCCTCGCTGGTCGCGCCCCATTCGTCGCTCTCTGGGCGCCAGCACGCTTCCGCTTCGTCCCAGACATGGCGGCAGCGGACCGAAAGGCTCAGCTGCAAATTCGGAATGACTCCTTCATGCAGCAGCACCAGCCCCGCGTCGATCCTCTTCCGGGTTCCCTCCGCCTCGTACGAGACCGCTTCCGCCTGGCCATCGCCTTCGATCCTGAGGCCGCCAACGCCACTGACGCTCTGAATGCCGGCCCGTCGGACCTCGGTCATCCAGCCGATCCCCTTGACCAGGCCGCGCCCGCCGAGCAGCGCTCGCGGCAGCTCTCTCAGGGCTCCCGCAATGCGGTTCGCCGGCGTCGTCACCAGAAGCGCCGCCACCGTCGAGCCCGCACGCACCAACTGGCTCGCCACCAGGTAGATCAACGGGCCGGACCCCGCGATCACTACCGGCACATCCGGCACCAGTCCCGATGCCTTCAGCGCCGCCTGCGCGGCGCCGGCGCCCATCACGCCGGGGAGCGTCCATCCCGGTACCGCAACGGGGCGTTCCAGCGCTCCGGTTGCCAGCAGGATCCGCTCCGCGCGGATCATTCGCGCGCCATCGTCGGAAATAACCCCGATCCTGCCATCCGGCGCGGCCTGCCAGACGCTAGTCGAAGGCCGGTAGATCGCGCAGCAGGCGCGGAATTCGCGGGCAAGCTCGGCGCCGCGCCGATATTCCTCGCCCAGCACGTTCCACTCTCCCCGCTCAGCGATCGCTTCGATGTTCCGATAGATCTGCCCGCCCGGCACGCCCTGCTCATCGAGCAGGATCGTATCGACGCCAAGCTCCGCCGCCGTGATCGCTGCCGCCATGCCGGCCGGCCCGCCGCCGACGATCGCGAATTCGTGCCTCTCGTTGCTCATGCGGCCTTCTCTCCACGCTGCAGGCGTACCCGCATTCCTTCCGCAACCCGGACCAGGCAGCCTTGCCGGTCGGGCCGGCCATCGATCTCAAGCAGGCATTCGAAGCAGTTGCCGATCATGCAATAGGGCGCCCGCGCCGCGCCGCTCACCGCCGAGGTCCTGAACGCAACCACACCCCCGGCCAGCAGCGCCGCCGCAACGCTGTCGCCCGCCGCCGCCCGCATCGGTCGTTCATCGACAAAGATCGTCACCTCTTTTTCGGCAGGCCACAATCTGCGAAACACTTTTCACCTAACCCTTGGCAAACATCCCCGCGCCGCACCGAATGGCTATGCGACCTTGATCACCCGGGACAGAAAATCCTGCAGCCGCTTCTCTTTCGGAGCAGAGAGTACGGCTCTCGGCTCCCCCTGCTCGACGACCAGCCCCGCATCCATGAATGCTACTTCGTCGCCCACTTCGCGCGCGAAACCCAGCTCGTGCGTCACCACGACCATCGTCATTCCCGAACGGGCAAGGTCCTGCATCACCGCCAGCACCTCACCCACAAGTTCGGGATCCAAAGCCGAAGTCGGTTCGTCGAACAGCATGAGCTTCGGATTCATTGCCAGCGCTCGCGCGATCGCAACCCGCTGCTGCTCCCCACCCGAAAGTCGTTGCGGATACATGCCCGCTTTGTCGGCCAGCCCCACCCGCCCCAAGAGCTCCATCGCCCGCGTCCTGGCTTCTGCGGGCCGTACGCCCTTCACTCGGATCGGCGCTTCGACGATGTTCTGCAGCGCCGTCATGTGCGGGAACAGATTGTAGTGCTGAAACACCATTCCGACATCCTGGCGCATCCGCGCGATCTCGCGTTCCGGCAATTCGTGCAGCCGGCCGAGGTATTCGCGATATCCGACAAGCTGGCCGGCCACCCTTATCCGCCCGCCATCGATCGGCTCCAGATGATTGATACAGGACAGCAGCGTACTTTTTCCGGAGCCCGAAGGCCCGATGATGCACATCACGCTTCCCCTCGGCACTTCGAGGTCGATCCCGCGCAGGATCTCGCGATGTCCATAGCGTTTCCGGAGCCCTCTGATCTCGAGCATGCTGGCCAATCGCATTACCTTCGCGCGGACTATTGCGGGCTGAATCGGCGCTCGAGGAAATATTGGCCAACCGAAAGTATCGAGACGACGATCAGATACCAGAGCGAGGCTACGATCAGCAGCGGAATCGTCTGATAGGTACGGGAATAGATAAGCTGCGTCGTATAGAGCAGCTCGGCTAGCGCCAGTACGCTGACCAGCGAGGTGTTCTTCACCATCGAAATCACCTCGTTTCCGACCGGCGGAATGATCAGCTTCATCGCCTGCGGCAGGATGATGCGCCGGTACATCAGCATTGACGTCATGCCGAGCGCGGTCGCCGCCCGGGTCTGGCCGGCCGGTACCGAGACGATGCCGGCGCGGATCACTTCCGCCGTATAGGCGGCCTGCGCCAGCCCCAGACCCGCCAGGGCGGCGAACAGCGGCGTGATCAGCGTGTTGGTGTTGGCGCTGAAAAGCGTCGGTCCGAACGGAATGCGCAGCGTGATCGATGAATAAAGCGCTCCGAAATTGTACCAGAAAATCAGTTGCACCAGCACCGGAACGCTGCGGAAGAACCAGATATAGAGCCAGCTCACCGTCGAAAGCAGGCGATTCCTCGAAAGCCGCATCAGCGCCAGGACCACGCCCAGTATCAGGCCGATCGCCATCGCGATCACCGTCAGCTCGAGCGTGCGGCCAAGCCCGGTCAGTACTTGTCCGTTGAACATGTACTGGGCGACGACCGGCCATTCGAACGCCCGGTTGGTGACCACGCTGAAAGCCGCCAGCGCCACGATGATCAGAACGATCGCGGTCGCGATCCAGGTTCCGGAGTGGCGCAGCGGGACTACGCGCTCCGCTGGCGCCACCGCGTCTGGCATGTGTGCGCTCATGCCTCGCGATCGAGGTTCAGGTCGGCGCCCCCTTCGGATTCACCGGCACCTTCCTGATCGCACCACTCTCGAGCCCCCACTTCTTCACGATCTTCGCGTAGGTCCCGTCATCGATCAAATGCTGGATCGCCGCCTGCAGTGCGGGCACGAAGGTCGAGCCTTTTGGTAGCGCGATCCCGATATAGGCCTTGTCGGTGTAGCTCCCGACCACTTTCGCGCGTCCCTTCGACTGGCGGACGAAATAGCTCACTGCCGTCGATCCGATCCAAAACAGCTCCGCGCGCCCACTCATCAGCGCGTCCGCCGCATCGGTGCCGCTGTTGAATGTAAGAACGTTGATCGGCTTTTTGCCGAGCGCCTTGCATCGCGCCTGGTGCGCCAGCGCAAATTCATACTCTCGCGATCCGCGCGTGGTCGCAACCGTGACTCCGCAAATATCGTCGAGATTCGCCACCTTGATATCGGAACCCGCCCGCGCCGCGAACAGTTCATTGCCGGTCAGCGTGCCCACCATGTCGACCACCTTCTCACGCACTTCGGTCAGCCCGATCTGGCCGACCGCCGCGTCGAACCGCCGTGACTTGAGGCCGGGGATTAGTGCATCGAACGTCGTCGGGCGGAGATTGAGCTTCAGCCCAAGGCTTGCCGCCACCGCCTTCAGAATGTCGATCTCCCAGCCGGAAATCTCGCCGTTCGCATTCCGGAAGTCATCGGGCGGCGAACCCAGCGCCACTGCCACGGTGATCGTCTTGGATTTCGTGATCTCCGGTGGCAGTAGTCGAACGAGGTCGGGCTGCACCGTCTCGCCGAAGGCGCCTTCGTCTTCCGCCCACGCGAGCTTCACCCCTCCGGTCGCGAACACGGCGCCCGCCCCAAACACGAAGCGGGAGAAGGCACGTCTTCCAAACCCTGCACGCATCCTCGTTCTCCAGCCTATCGCCTATCGTGTCGGCGCTTTCATCAAGCCACTCTCTTCCCGCGCGGAGAAGGCCCGGTTCCCCAGGAAAAGAGGCTCTCCAATTTTTCTCCTTCCCATCCACGGAAACTGCCCCTCTTTTCTCCCCTCTTACTTCGGGAGAGGGGTTGGGGGATCAGGGCCGGCGGTGCGGGCCGGGGTGAGGGCGGGCCCCCATAGGCGCCAACTTTAGAGTTGCGGCGCGGAATCGACATGTGATTCCTCGGGGAGATGCAGAACGCATCGAGGCTCGATTCGGAGTGGCGGAGGTTGGTTTCGGAGGTGTCGGGGGTGATAGACCTCGACGCCAGCGCCCAGGCGGCCAAAGCGCTGACCCGGCGACGGGAGGTTCGGAGCGGCGAGATGCTGCTTCGACTCGCCCTGGCCTACGGTCCTGGTGGTCTGTCCTTGCGCTCGGCCGCGGCGTGGGCGGGTGCAAGCGGCTTGGCCGACATCTCCGACACTGCGGTGATGAACCGGATCCGCGGCGCGGCAGACTGGCTGGGCGAGGTCGCCGGCGCACTGCTGCGGCGAGGGCAGTCGGCACTTCCAGCGACCATAAAGTTGCCTGGCCGGCGCCTGCGCATCGTCGATGGCAGCGTCATCACCCGGCCCGGCAGCCACGGCACCGACTGGCGCCTCCACGCCACCTATGACCCGGCCACCAGCCGCTTCACCGACCTTGACCTGACCGACCAACATGGGGCGGAGAGCTTCGCGCGTGCCACCTTGGGGATAGGGGGTTATAAGCTCAAACCCTCGAAATTTTTGAATCCACATGAATTCAATACCGTAGACTACAGGGTCACATTGGCGAGGAGCGCCGCCAGGTCGATCGGCTGGCGGTTGCCGCGGAACAGGTAGCGCCCGAGGAAATGGAC
>JBOHMN010000547.1:0-12389 GCA_050730175.1 Acetobacteraceae bacterium
GTGCTCAACGTCATAAATCTCGCGACCGAGCAGGCGGGGACGAAGAATCTCGAAATAGGCCCGCGTCACCTGCGGTGGACCCCAGGCCTCGCCTAGTCCCTCGACCGGGTCGTCCGTGCGTAATCGAACGATCGTCGCCTGTCGTGCTACGGCCAGTCCCCGTGCCGAACCATAGGCACGGCCTGCCGGTAGAGGCGCCACGAGCGGAATCAGGCCAATCTCGACGATTTTTGGCAACCTCTCGCCTCCGTCCACAGTCGTGAGCAACAAGTTGGTATGGTGGCCAGCCGCCCTCGGAAACGCGAAAGAAGAGCCTATTCGGATAAGCGCATCGCTTCCAGTCTCCCCTACCCACTGGCGGTTTTACCAGGCGCGGTCGCGCCTTCAGCGCTGCCAGCCAGTTACAATTTCCATCCATGCGGGGTCCCCCTCAGTTCCCCCGCGTGATCGTCATTTCGATGCAGCCGCTGCTTTCGTGCGCTACCATTCCATCTGCGAGAATGCGCTCCTCAGCTGTTCGCCTGCTGAAGGATAACCTCCGCCGCGCGTTCGCCGATCGCGATCGATGGCGCGTTGGTGTTAGAAGAAACGATGAAAGGCATCACCGACGCATCGACTACGCGCAGGCTGTCCACTCCGCGCACGCGGCAGTCGGGGTCGACCACTGCATCCCGATCTGTGCCCATGTGGCAGGTGCCGACAGGGTGGTAGGATGTTTGCCCGACGCGAGCGACATAGTCGAGTAAGGCTGTGTCGTCCCCGACGCTCGGACCCGGTCGCACCTCCTCGACCAGAAACCGCCGCATCGCCGGATGCGCGCCTACGCGCCTGGCCAGGCGAAGTCCGCGTAGAGCGAGCGCGCGGTCGCGCGGCGTGGAGAGATAGTTCGCGATAATGCGCGGCGGCCGCCTCGGATCGGGCGAAACCGCATGTACTGAGCCACGGGACTCCGGATAAAGCTGGAAGAATCCGAGCGACACCCCTGAGTACGCGTCGAGCCCTGTATCGCGCGTTGTACTCACAAGATCCGCTGCGCTAATCTTGAAGATTTGTAGTTTCGTATCTGGGTATGGAGAGTCTGGTGCGGTGCGGGCCAGGGCGTGCGCGGTCGCCGAAACACCCGCGAGGAGACCCGTCCCGTGAATTTGGTATTGGAGCCAGGTCGGCAGGCCGTAGCGCAGTGGATGGTTCACCAGATCATTGACCGTCACAACGCCGCGGGAGCGGTAGGTGACGCGGATATGATAGTGGTCGGAAAGGTTTTCTCCGACTCCCGGAAGGTCGACGACCACCGGGACCGCGAGCGCCTTCAGACGACTTGCCCCACCAATCCCAGAAAGCTCAAGAATCTGAGGCGACTGGATCGCCCCGGCGGCGAGAATAACGTCGTACCGTGCGGCCGCGTAGCGAGTCCCCCCGTTTTGAAGGAACTCGACTCCCGTTGCGCGTCGATTTGCGAAGACGATGCGACGAACGAACGCTCGCGTTTCCACCTTAAGGTTAGAGCGAGCGAACGCCGGACGAAGATAGCCGATAGCGGCGGAGCAGCGCACTCCCTTGCGAGTCGTGACCTGAAGGCGCCCCACCCCCTCATGCCGGAGACCGTTGTAGTCCGGATTCGTGGGTATGCCTGCAGCGTTGCAGGCGGCGATAAAGGCATCGGTTATTGGGTCGTTCTCTCCAAGCATTTCTATAGAGATTGGGCCATTTATCCCCCGACCTTCCGCCTTCGCTATCCGGAAGTTTTCTATCCTGCACAACACGGGCTCGAGCGAGCTCCACCCCCACCCGGGACATCCGGTGGCCGCCCACTCGTCGTACCGATTCGGATCACCACGTACCCAGATCATACCGTTGACCGAACTCGACCCGCCCACCCCCTTGCCACGTGGCCAGTAGATCGACCGGGCGCCTGCGGCCGCTTCGGGCTCCGTGCGGAACTGCCATACGAAACGTTCGTCGTGAATTACCTTACCGATACCGAGCGGGATGCGGAGCCAACGATGATCCTCCTCGCCGCCCGCTTCGAGCACGAGCACTGTTCGGCCCTCGGCAGAGAGGCGTGCGGCAACCGCGCAACCCGCAGATCCCGCGCCGATCACAATATGATCCCAGGTGCCGATATCGACACTCTCCATTATGCACTCCTAAGCTTCGGAGGTGTTGTCTTCCACGACCCGACAGGGCCTCTACCAGGCAATGGGACTACCCGCCCTTTGACCGCCCCCGCCGCGTGCCGCTTCATCAAGCGGCAAGGCGGCTGTCCGTACGGTGCCGTTCGATCACGTCGGTTTCGAGCTCAATGCCGAGACCCGGGCCGGGTGGAAGACTCAGATAGCCATCGTGAAACGATTCGGCTTCGTGAACTACGATGTCATGGCGAAGCGGATTCGCGGCCTCCCGCGACCAATCCGACTGCATGTGCTCATAGATGAGGAAGCCGGGGAGGGCTGCTGCCAAATGCAACTCCGCCGTCATACAGACGGCACTGCAGCTTCCGGTGTGTGGCGCGTAAGGAATGTGGAACGCCTCGGCCAAAGCGGCGATCCGCAAGCACTCCGTAAAGCCGCCCGCGCGGCTGACGTTCGGCTGAACGATGTCAAGGGCCCCTCGCGTAAAGAGCTCGCGGAAGCCAAAGCGCGAGAATTCCGTTTCGCCACCTGCAATCGCGATATCGAGCGCGCGCGCCATCGCAGCATAGCCATCCCAATCGTCCGGCGCCAGCGGTTCTTCGAACCATACGTAACCGAGATCTTCCAGGCCCCGTGCAAGCGCCATTGCCGCCGGTCGCTCGAAACCGCAATTTGCATCCGCCGACAGCTCGACGTCCGGCCCGACGGCGTCCCGCACGGCACGTGCTACTTCCAGGTCCTTCTCGTGGTGGTTTCTGTCCGCCCCCACCTTGAGCTTCATGGCGCGATAGCCAAGTACCACGAATTCCTTTGCCTCCGCGACGGTAGTCTCGATGCCCCGCATGCGGAGTGAGGAGGCATAGGCCGGGATGCGCTCCCTCTGTGCGCCGCCAAGAAGCTGGTAGACGGGACGATTCAATGCCTTGCCTTTCAGATCCCAGAGCGCAATGTCGATCCCGCTCAGGGCTTCCAGGAAAAATCCCTTGAGATGGCCCCGATTCATCATAACCGAAAACATAAGCTCCCATGCGACCGTCGTGTCGAACGGATCCAGACCGACGATCACCTCGCCTAGCTCGCGAACGATCGCAGCAGTCGCCTCCGGCGCCAGACGGACCATGCACTCACCGATCCCGGTCAGTCCTTCGTCCGTGTGTACGCGGACAAGGCACGCGCGGTAGCCTTTGAACACTGTGCCCGCCAGCCGGTCGGCATGAGGAATGCTGATAGGGGCCCTCGTCCCGGCTGGCAGCCGCGCCAAGAGCGGGATTGGTTCAACACGTGTGATTTGCATTGCAATGCCTTTCCTACAGGGAGTGCACGAGATGAGGCAGCCAGGTGCTGAGGCCAGGAACCAAGATTACCAGCAGCGTGTCCGCCACGCCGGCAAAGACATACGGAACGGCCGCCCGCGCCGCCCGCTCCATCGGAGTGTTAATGATGGCAACGGACACAAGAAGTGTGATGCCGATGGGCGGGAGAAGCATCCCTATCGCACCACAGAGCATCACGATGACGCCGAAGTGGAACGGGGACGTTCCTACATGCGCGACGATCGGGAGAAGGATCGGGACGACGGCAATCAGAATTGCGGGTGGCTCAAGAAACACCGAGAGCACGATCAGTACGATACTGACGAGGACGAGAATGACGATCGGCTGGCTGGTAAGCGAGGCGACGTAGGCGGCCACGGTTTGCGGGATCTGATCCCCGATCATGACCCAGGCCAGGATACTTGCGTTGGCGATGATAAACATCACCATCGCAGCCGTCTTCGATCCATCGAGCAGGGCACCTCCATAGGACAGCACAGTGCGTGGTCGCAGAATCAAGCCAACAATCGCCACGTAGACCGCCGCGATGGCTCCGGCCTCATACGGAGTGAAAACGCCAAAGAGAATCCCGCCGAGAACGACGATCGGAGCCACAAGCGCGGGAACTGCATGCAGCGTCGTGCCCAGAACCTCGGTGATACTGCCCGCGCGCTCACGCGGATAGCCTCGCCGGCGCGCGATGACGTAGGCGATCCCCATATATGTCAACGCTACAAGGAGGCCCGGGATGATGCTGCTCAGGAAAAGCCCGGACACCGATACGCTGGTGACCGTGGCAAAGATGATCATGCTGATGCTGGGTGGAAAGAGCGTGCCGAGCGAACCGGCCGCAGCCTGGTGGGCAGCGACGAAATGGGGGTCGTAGCCCCGTTGTACCATTCCCGGCATGAGCGCAGTTCCGATTGCGGCCGTATCCGCCACAGCCGACCCGGATATGTCTGCGAACAGCACGCTCGCCACCACATCCGCGAGGGCAAGCCCCCCGCGGATGCGACCGACAATTGAAGCTGCGAACAAGATGAGGTCCTCGGCAAGACCCGTCGCAAGCATCAGAGAGCCCGTCAGCATAAAGGCCGGAATTGCAAGGAACGACGGATTATCTATGCCTGCATAGGCGCGTTCGACAATAATGCTGGCCGGCACCGCATTCGCCACGGCAAGTAGAACCGATGAGCAAAATCCAAGCACCATGGCAACGGGGACACCCATCGCGAAGGTGGCCGGAAGAAGGAGCCAAAAAAAGCCTACCGGAAGGTCCTGTAGCCATGCGGGCTCCATCAGCATCGCGGCCACGAGCGCCGCCCCGACGAGCGCACCCGCGGCGGCGGCAATAACCGCACGGCGCACCGACAATTCGAGTGCCAAAAACCGGGCCCAGTGCACCAGCATCATTAGCGTCGCCAGCGGCACAGAGACGTAGAGAATGCGATAAGAAAGGCCGAGCACCGGCGAATGCGGCTGTCGTGCGAGCAATACCTCGATGCCCGATCCGAAAAGCACACATAGATAAGCGCCAATGGCGCTCTCGCGCACCATTGCTGCGATCACCGCGGCCTGGCCAGTGAAAGCGCGAGTCACCACAGTGATGGAGGGGTGGCCTGCCCTCCGATAGACGATAGCGGCTCCGACGAACACCAGCCAGCCCATGAGGAAACCGGCAATTTCGTCGGTCCAGGGCAGTGCGTCGTTGAGGATGTAACGATAGATCACTCCGACGAACATGATGCCGATCAGTGCGGCCATTATGATCCCGACGATCATCACGCTCGCCCGGTCAATAAGGTCACTCGCCCGATTGATCATCGGGCCTTCACGGCCACCCGCACGAACGGCGCTACCTTTACCTCATCCTCGGTTCTCCTAAGACGCCGGGCAGAGGTCCGTGGCGTACCGGATCGTCCCGTTGCGGCACCACCGTTCGCACGATGCTGGAAGACCCCCTGCTGCGAGTGAAGGGCGCGCATTACCGATCTCAAAATCGTGCCCCCGCTGGCCGGACGTCGGCACCTCGCGTACATCGTTTTATCCTGCCCCACATTACCCTGAACCTCGCCACCCTGACCCGCTCCGAACTCCATTTATCAACAGCGCTCTTCGGGGCGTGCGACGAAACCCCTGCGCACAATCATCGCGCACTTTGCCCAAAGGGGCCTTGGTCAGGCGTTTAGCGCGTCGATCTCCCGGAGTAGGTTGGAGCTGATTTTTCCCGAGAATTCTTTCCACACCGGGCGAGAGGTCGTTTCCCAAACGTCCAGTTCAGAAGCCGTTGGTTCGTACCAGGTCACGCCAGGCCTTGCCTTCAGCGCGGCATCTGCTTTCGCGACCGCACCTCCAGCGTACTTCCACTCAAAATCTTCGGCTTCGGTGGCCGCTTCAAGGATGATGGCCTGCATATCCTTCGGCAGCCGGTTGAATGCGTTTGGGTTCATGAAACCGACGTGAGCAAGCATGACATAATGGATGTGGGATATGTGCTTCGCCGCTTCATAATGCTTGTCGGTATAGAACCAGATAGGCTGAAGGATTTCGCCTTCGACCGTCCCCTGCTGGAGCGCGGTGAAGACCTGATTGTAAGGAAGCGGAACCGGGTTCGCACCCCAACGCTTAAAGGTGGCGAGTTCAATCGGCGTATTGGCGGCCCTCAGCTTGATGCCCTTGAGATCTCCTGGCACATGCACCTGCCGAGTGCGCGTCTCGATGCTGCGAAAGCCGCCGGCATCCATAACCATTAAGATCTTCAGACCCAGATCCGCCTCCATCTTTCGCCGCAGGCTTTCGCCGGTGGGGGTGCTCCAGAGTTTGTGGTAGACCGACCGCGACTTGATCAGGTATGGCAGTTCCAGCGCCATGCATGCTGAGGTAAACTGGTCAAGATTGTTGTTCGAGGAGGTGCCAAGCTGCAAAGCGCCTGATTGGACGCTCTGGACGAGCTGTGCGTCGTTACCCATCTGGTTGCAGCAGAAGGTAACCACATTGAGTTCGTTATGGCTTTTCTCCCTGACCAGAGAGGCGAACTTTTCATAACCTACGGAGACTGGATTGGTCGGCGTCGAAGTGTAGCCGAACTTGAGTGTGATGGGCCGCACTCCAGCCGTGGCACGCTCGGGGGCAAGTAGCGGCAGCAGAATCGAACTTGCAAGTCCGAGCTGGGTCGAGCGTGCAAGTAGGTT
The DNA here is from genome assembly GCA_050730175.1 of Acetobacteraceae bacterium. Classification (GTDB taxonomy): domain Bacteria; phylum Pseudomonadota; class Alphaproteobacteria; order Acetobacterales; family Acetobacteraceae; genus JAKAWQ01. The sequence continues at coordinate 6,637 of JBOHMN010000547.1, forward strand.
GCGGCGACTTAGCGGCTTTTGCTGCGTCTGCGATAGAACTCGGTTGAGGGCGGTCCAGTCTTGCATCTATTCCTCCTGTTGATTTCGGACGTTCGGTTAGGCCGGACTCGCGGGCCGTTTCCTGGGGGCGCGCCGGCGGCGCGGGCCGTCTCGGTGGGCCCCATGACGAGGAAAATCGACAAATCGCGGGCGAGAGGGCGCGTCAGTCATTGATGGCGATGCCGTCGGGCTCGGTACTAAATCTGAGCCGGCTCTGGCCATGCGCAGCGGCTCCTCGCTTGCTACGAAGCGTAAGGTGCACAGTGAGAGCGTTGTAGAAAGAGCGATTGTATTCGACGATCCGTCCTGATTTTGAGGAGACGGTGCGCTCCAAAACGAGGAGTGGCGCGCCCGGACGTACATCAAGCAGCGCCGCCCGGTAAGGATCGGCCAGCATCGCCTGGATGTTCTCGCCCGCATCGGAGATGGGCTCACCCAGGGCACGCTCAAGAAACTCATACAGAGATCCGTACCGGAACTCAGTGCGCAAGGCGTTCGGCAAGAGCGCTTGCGGCACATAGCTCACCTGATAACAGACAGGCCGGCCGTCGCTCATGCGGATGCGCCGGATCTTCCATGTTGGTCGATGGAGTGGAATCTGAAGCCGACTGGCGACACGAGCGTCGGCATTCACGATTGCCGCGCTGACCAGACGCGTCGACCCGCGATGTCCATCGGCAGCGACTTCTTCGGTGAAACTGCCGAAATAGGGCACCGACTCGGCCTGCTTCGGGGCAGCAACAAACGTACCGCGCCCTTGCTTACGCTCGATTGCCCCTTCGTTCACCAATGCATTGAGCGCCTGTCGGACGGTGATACGGCTAAGGCCATATTCACGGCAAAGTTCGATCTCCGTCGGGAGTCGGTCACCGACGCCGAGCCCTTTGCCGATGAGGTCGCGAAGCGCAATCTTCAGACGTACATATAGAGGCTCAGTTATTGAGGGCGGTAAGGGCACCAGTGCCATTGACATGTCCTATCATTATGACAAGATGACGTCAAGCAACCGGTCGGCAACGCTATCGTATTTCGTCCGGAGGCGAACGGAAGAACCAAGGAAGTGTCATCCCAGCGTGCGCAATCGAGCGCGGTTCGATTGAGCCGCTCCATGGTTCCCGCGTGAGGAGATTGCGCGACCCGCAGCGTGGGAGAACTGGGATCATCCTGCATGTCATAGCGAAGGAGCCGGCGGCGAGTGCTGCAGTGATGGGGACCCGGGAACCGAACGGTGCCAACGGCACTGGCGATGCGCATCATTCCCCACTCGAGATATTGGATGCTCCATTCAGCGACGGCAGTCTCAAGCGGTGCGGCGGAAAAGCGACGAGGCCTACCGAAGAGGCAACAGCTTCATCGGCTCTCGACGTTCCTGATGCGGGCGCGCATGATGATGCGCTGGATTGCGAGCCGGGCGCTCACCATGCGTTTAAGCTTGAGAAGGATCGCGCCATGTACTCGGATGTTTCGCTCTTTATCGACGGAAGGTGGACCCTAGCCAAAGCAGGTAGGACAATCCCGGTGATGAACCCAGCGACCGGAGATCCAATCGGCAACGTAGCGCGGGCCGAGAAAGTCGATCTCGATCTCGCTCTAGCGGCCGCGAAGAAAGGCTACGAGACGTGGCGCAACATTTCCGCCTACGACCGGGCGAAGATTATGCGCAAGGCCGCCAAACTGATGCGCGAGCACGTGGATCGGATTTCCCCGATTTTGACGACAGAGCAAGGCAAGCTGTTCGCGGAAGCGCGCGGCGAGACGGAGTTCGCTGCTGACATCATCGAGTGGTTTGCGGAGGAGGCGCGGCGCACCTACGGACGGGTCGTGCCGAGCCGGAACGCAGGTGTTTATCAGCTTGTCATCAAGGAGCCGGTAGGCATAGCGGCAGCGTTCACGCCTTGGAATTTTCCGCTCATCCAGGCGGTACGCAAGATCTCGGCAGCGCTCGCCGCGGGCTGTTCCATCATTCTTAAGGGACCCGAGGAGACGCCCGGGTCCTGTGCCGCGCTGGTCCAGTTGTACGCCGACGCGGGGGTGCCGGAAGGGGTGATCAACCTGGTGTTTGGCGTGCCGAGTGAGATCTCGACTTACCTCATCGCCCATCCGGCTGTGCGGAAGGTTTCGTTCACCGGCTCAACCGCCGTTGGCAAACAGCTCGCAGCGTTAGCTGGTGCACACATGAAGCGTGTGACGATGGAGCTTGGCGGGCATGCCCCGGTAATCATCTTCGACGACGCTGATCTTGACGTGGCGACCAGGCTGCTGTCGGCCAACAAGTTCCGTAATGCGGGACAGATCTGCACGGCGCCGACGCGCTTCATCGTGCAGGAAAAGGTCTATGACAATTTCGTCGATCGGTTTGTGAAGATCGCCAGGGAACTGAAGGTCGGCGATGGGATGGATCCGAGCTCGCAAATGGGCCCTTTGGCACACGACCGGCGAGTAGCGGCGATGGAAGGATTTATCAGCGACGCCGTGCAGAAGGGTGCGGAGGTGCTGACGGGTGGCCAGCGCATTGGCAACAAGGGATATTTCTTCCAGCCGACGGTCCTCGCAAACGTACCGAAGACGGCACGGGCGATGAACGAGGAGCCGTTCGGACCGGTCGCGATGATCGCGCCGTTCCACCAATTCGACGAGGCTGTGGAGGAAGCGAACCGGTTGCCCTATGGCCTCGCGGCGTACGCCTATACGCGATCGGCCAAGACGGCGAATGCGATCGCCGACGCGGTCGAGACCGGCATGATATCGATTAATCATCACGGCTTGGGTTTGCCCGAGGTGCCGAACGGTGGCGTCAAGGACTCGGGCTACGGATCGGAGGGGGGGATCGAGGCGATCGAGAGCTATCTCGTCACGAAATTGGTCTCGCAAGCGGGCGCGTGATGGCAAGCACGACCCACCGCTACTCGCCTCGGGGGTGCACGTCCTGGCGTACGACGGCTTCACCCTTCTGCATCCCTTCGACCCGCAGCATGCCATACGGTGGTGCCCAGGCTCGCGCGGCACACAGGAGCTTGCCCAATGATTATCATCGATTCGCAGGTCCATGCTTATGCGGCGAACACACCGAGCCGGCCCTGGCATAGCGTACCAAATTGGCCCGATCACGTGACGGGCGACGAGATGATCGCGGCAATGGACAGGGTCGGTGTCGATGGCGCGATTTTCATCTCCCCTTTTTCCATTTACCGCTATGACGCGAGTTATGCAGTCGAGGTACAGCAGGCGCATCCCGGGCGGTTCGGCATCGTCAAGCCAGTCGACCCAGATGATCCGGCGGTAGCGGATGTCATAGCTGATTGGAAGAAGACGTCAGGTGCAGTCGGAGTCCGGATTCTGCTGCCGAAAGAGACTCGGCGCGCGCCCGACGACCCCGGCCTCGCCCGGATACTCCACGCGGCCTCCCGACACGATTTTCCGGTCAACATCCTGTGCTGGGGTAATTTGGATGTTGGCGCTGCACTCATCGAGCGCTATCCTAACACGCGATTCATCCTCGACCATTTAGGCATCTTGCAGCCGCGCGTGCCGCCCGCGCCGCCACAGCCCTGGGCCGATCTCCCAAAAGTACTCGAACTCGCCAAACGTTCGAACGTGGTGATAAAGATTAGCGGCGCCTGCACGCTTTCGCAGGAACCGTATCCTTTCCCTGACATTTGGAATCCACTTGCCCGCGTGTTCGATGCCTGGGGTTTCGATCGCTGCTTATGGGGAACGGACTGGACGCGCGCGTTCGCTGTTGTCAACTATGAGCAGGCCGTCGAGCCCTTTCTTAGCCATGATCGCATGAGCGATACTGAGCGGGCAATGCTAATGGGCGGCGCCTGCGCTAAAGTTTATGGCTGGTCGCCGCAAAATGCTTCCCCCTCTCTTTAGCTAATACGCCACCTTGAACGTCGGACTATCCTCCGGCCGCGTGTGGCGGTGATCGTAGATTCGCGTCGTGGAGATGTTGGCGTGCCCGAGCCACTCCTGGACCTTGGCGATATCGGCCTCGTGATCCATAGCGTTGGTGGCCGCCGTGGCGCGCAGCGCATGGGCACCGATTTCGAAGCCGAGCGCGGCTGAGTAGGCGCGCACCAGCTTGTAGACGCCGTCCGCAGTGATCGCCCGTTCGAGCCGGCCGGTGCGGTTGTTGCGCACCGGGCGGAACAGCGCACCGTTCTCGTCCTCGCCGTGCCCGGCGGCCTCCAGATAGTCGTGGATGAGCGCGTTGGTGCCGGGATGCAGCGGCAGATAGCGCGTCTTGCCGCCTTTCCCGGACACCCTGAGGTGCGGCACGCCCTTCCGCGCATGCCGGAAGTCCTTCACCTTCAGCTTGCAGAGCTCGTCGCGGCGCAGTGCGTGGAACAGCAGCGTCGAGAGGATGGCGCGGTCGCGCTTCTCCTTGATGCTTTCTTCTCCGGCCGGCGCGTCTTTGCCGGGCGCCGTCAGCAGCTCGCGCGCCTGGTGATCGCCGAGTGCCGGCGTCTTGCCTTCGCCGCTCTCCGCCTTCGGCCGCTCGACGCCCTTCACAGGGTTATGGGTGACGGCGTTCTTCTCGCAGAGATACTCGAACAAAGAAGCGAGCGACGAGAGGCGATGCCGGATGGTGCTGCCGCCGAGCCCGCGCCCTACCAGGTCGTCGCGCCAGCGGATGATGTGCGCCCGGGTAACGATCCGAAATTCCTCCGGCTCCCCGATCCCCACGAAGCGCATGAAGTCGCCGACCGCGTTCTCGTAGGCCCGTCGGGTGCTTGGGTTGCTGAGGTTGGCGAACCATTCCACTTCCGGCGGCACGTCGGCCAGGCGGTGGAATTCTGCCGCCGTCAGCAGCCGCGAACCCCGGATAGTCGGGAGCTGAGCCTCGGCCATCGCGCCCTCCGTCACGTTCCAAGCAGTTCGATACTCAGCGCCGACGCCACCTTGCGCAGAGTTTTGTCGAGCGTGGCAAGCGGCAGGCTGCGGCGCTGCGCGAGTTCCAGATACGCGGCGTCATACGTCGAGAGAGAAAACCGCTCGGCGAGGCGCAGCGTCGTGCCCCAGGCGTAGTCGCTGGTGTCGGCGTCCACCGTGATCGGCATGAAGCCGAGTTCTACGAGCGAGGCGTCGCGGTAGATCGCATCGATCCGTCCCGCCCCGACGGCGCTCTGGAAGGCGTTGGCCACTTCGAGCCGCCAGAGACCAGGCGCGACGGCGCCGCTTTCTGCCACGCGATCGAGCAGTGCGTCGGTCTCGGACGTGCTGGCGTCCGCGAAATACCAGGCCATGGTGATCGAGGCGTCGATGACCAGGCTCACCGGCGGCCCTCGGCGACTAGGCTTTTGAGCTCGAGATCGCCCAGCAGAACGCCGTGGCGGCGGGCCCGGATGCGCGACACGGCGCCGCGGGCGCGCTCGCGGTCGACTGCCACACCGGGCGAGGTCAGGCGGGCGACAACCTTGCCGCGGCGGGTGATGAGGATGTCTTCGCCGGCCTCGACGCGGTCGAGCAGCGCGTCGGTCGCTGCGGTGCTCTCGTCCGCGAAATACCAGGCCATGGTGATCGAGGCGTCGATGACCAGGCTCACCGGCGGCCCTCGCTGATCAGGCTTTTGATCTGGAGGCCGCCCAGAAGAACGCCCTGGCGGCGGGCCCGGATGCGCGCTACGGCGCCGCGGGCGCGTTCGCGGTCGGCGGCCGGGCCCGGAGAAGTCGGCCTGTGCGGCTGAGCGGAACAGAAAACCGGCATAAGGC
>JBOHMN010000548.1:0-43023 GCA_050730175.1 Acetobacteraceae bacterium
GCTCACCATTTCGGATGCGCAGTTCATCTGGACCTGCGGCTTCAGCCCATTCAATCCGCAGTCCAACTTCCTCTCTGTCGGCGTCGTCTATGAGCCGCTGATGTTCGTCAACACCCTCCAGAACGCGAAGATCACACCCTGGCTCGCGACCTCCTATAACTGGAGCGACGATAACAAGGTCCTCACCTTCACCATCCGCAACGGCGTGAAATGGACGGACGGCCAGCCCTTGACCGCCGCCGACGTCGTCTTCACCTTCGATTTGCTGAAGAAGTACCCTGCGCTTGATCTGAATACCATCTGGGCGGCGCTCGAAAGCGTGACCCAGAAGGGCGACGATCAGGTGGTGATGACGTTCCGCAATCCATCAGTGCCCTTTTTCTACTACATCGCTGACCAAGTCGGGATCGTGCCCGAGCACATTTGGGCCAAGGTGAAAGACCCGGTCACCTACGCTGACAAGAATCCCATCGGCACTGGGCCATTCACCATTCAACGCTGCACGCCCGAGGACGTGAGTTACGTGCGCAATCGGGACTACTGGCAGCCGGGCTTGCCGAAAATCGACCGTATCGAGTATCCTGCGTTCACATCAAATCCGCCGGCCAACGAACTCCTCTCGACCGGCGGCGCCCAATGGGGCGGCCAGTTCGTTCCCAACCTCAAATCCCAATACCTCGCGAAGAGCCCCGACAATCATTACTGGTTTCCGCCGGTTGTCAATGTTGCGATCTTCATCAACCTTACCAACCCGCTGCTGAAGGACGTTGCGGTCCGCCGGGCCCTGGCCTTTGCGATCGACCGCGAACGGGTAGCGGAGATCGGCGAGTACGGCTACGAGCAGGCGGCCAACCAGGCTGGCATCGTGACGCCGACCTTCTCTTCGTGGCTGGATGCCGCGGCGCTGAAGGCGGCCGGCTACAAATACGACCCAAAGAAAGCGATCGCGATTCTGGAGCACGCCGGATACAAGCGTGGCCCGGACGGGGTGTTCGTCTCGCCGGACGGAAAGCGTCTCTCTTTCAGCATCATCAACCAGGCCGCCTATACCGATTGGGTCGCGGCGCTGCAGGTCGTTGCACAAGAGCTCAAACAAGCCGGCATCGCGCTTCATGTGCAGAATCTCGCAGGCAGCGACTACAGCGCCAAGCTCTATGACGGCCAGTTCGATCTTGCTTATGGCTACGAATCCGGTGGGCCGACCCCTTATTACGAGTTCCGCCAGTGGCTCGACAGCGCCGGTTCGGCGCCCGTGGGCAAACCCGCGGTGACGAACTGGGAACGCTATTCGAATAAGGAGACCGACTCCCTGATCGAGCACTACGCCGAGACGACGAGCGCGTCTGAACAGCACGAGATCATGAACAAGCTCGAGAACGTCCTGCTTACGGATGTGCCGCTGATCCCGGTAACCGAGCAGGTGGACTGGGACGAGTACTCGACCCGCGAGTTCACTGGCTGGCCGACTCCCGCCGACCCCTATGCGCAACCTTTAGCCGGGTTTACCTTTCCTGATTGGGGGCTCGTGGTGCTGCATCTGCAAAAGAAATAGTGGAGCGGTGACGGGACCGCAGGATTGCCGGGTCGGGAATTACGCTTCCGATAGGGGGAGATGCGCTACGTCGTAAGGAGGCTCGGGTTCTTCGTCGTCACCCTCTGGGCGGCGCTGACGGTCAATTTCTTCCTGCCGCGCCTGATGCCCGGCAATCCGGCGATTGCGATGATGGCGCGGTTCCATGGCAAGCTGAACGGGCAGGCGTTGCGGGCGATCGAAGTCGCGTTCGGTGTCAACGCTCAGGGGAGCTTGCTCGGCCAATATCTTTCGTATCTGCACAACAGTGCGATGGGCCGTTTCGGCATATCTCTGACATTCTTTCCGGTCTCCGTGAGCCATGTCGTTCTCGGTGCACTGCCCTGGACCCTTGGGCTGGTTGGCGTGACCACGGTGATCGCCTTCTTCCTGGGTACCCTCGTCGGGATGATCAGCGCGTGGTACCGGGGGGGCTGGTTCGACAGCATTCTTCCGCCGGTTTTCGTTATCCTCTCGGCCTTTCCGTATTTCTGGATCGCCCTCGTCTCGATCCTGATCTTTTCCATCACGCTCGGCTGGCTGCCGATCGGCTTCGCGTACGCCAGCGGGGCGCCGATCACGCTCTCGTGGGGCTTCGTGGGCGACGTCCTCGTCCACGCCATGCTGCCAGGCGCGACCATCATCGTCACATCGATCGGCGGCTGGGTTCTGACCATGCGCAACAACATGATCATGACGCTGGCGGAAGACTATGTGCGGATGGCGCGCGCCAAGGGCCTCTCACCGCTCAGGATCATGATCGATTATGCCGGACGAAACGCGATCCTGCCCAATCTGAGCGGGTTCGGCATGTCGCTCGGCCTCGTGGTGAGCGGTGCGATCCTGGTCGAATATGTCTTCGCCTATCCGGGTCTCGGTTACATGATGCTCCAGGCCGTACTCAACGAAGACTATCCGCTCATGCAGGCGCTGTTCCTCATTATCACCCTGGCAGTGCTCGTTGCGATCCTCGCGGTGGACGCCATCACCGTGCTGCTTGACCCGCGCACCCGCATTGCCTCATGAGCGACGCATCTGCCTTGCGAGCCGGCCCTTCCCGCGTGCGCTTCGCAGTGCTCCGGACTCTTGGTCGCGCGGTTCTTACAAACCGCAAAGCAATGGCTGGCGCGTGCCTGCTGGCCCTCTTCATCGTGATGGCGGCCGTGCCCGGCCTGATCGCGCCGGGCTCCCCCAGTGCCGAGCTTTACCGGCCTGGGCAAGGACCATCGCTTGCTCATCTGCTCGGCACCACGTCCTATGGCCAGGACATCTTCACCCAATTCATCTGGGGTGCGCGCGTATCGCTCATCATCGCCGTCGTCGCCGGTCTGCTCTCTACCGCTCTCTCCGCCCTCGTCGGCGTAGCGGCCGGCTACCTCCCGGGGGCCGCGGACGGAATCCTCTCCTTGATCACTGACGTCTTCCTGGTCGTCCCGACCTTTCCGCTGGTGATAGTACTAGCTGCCTATTCGCAGGCGGGCGGGAACGCCGCAATTATCGCCGTCCTGGTTGTAACCGGCTGGGCCTATGGAGCGCGTCAATTGCGCGCGCAAGTGCTTTCCCTTCGCAATCGGGACTTTCTGGTTGCAGCGAAACTTAACGGTGAGCGTCCATTGCGCGTCATCGTCTTCGAGATTCTGCCGAACATGACCTCGCTCCTGGTCGCCAATTTCCTCGGCGCCTCGGTCTACGCGATTCTCACTGCTGCCGGGCTGCAATTCATTGGGCTCGGCAACGTCAACATCGACAGCTGGGGCACGATGCTGTACTGGGCGCAGAACAACGAGGCACTGCAGGCGGGTCTGCCGATTTGGGCGGTCGCACCGGGCCTCGGTATCGCCCTGCTCGGCGGGGCATTCGCGCTGCTTAATTACGCGTTCGACGAGATCGGCAATCCCGCCCTGCGTTCAGTACGGAAAAGCGGTGGCAGAACCGATCCTTGAGGTCCGGGACATCCGGGTCGAGTACGCGTCACCGGACGGGCCGGCCCGCGCGGTCGACGGGGTCAGCTTCGCAGTCGGGCCGGGAGAGTTCCTGGGTATCGTGGGCGAATCGGGCTGCGGAAAATCGACGCTGCTCTTTGCGATCACCCGGCTCCTCGCCCCGTCGGCGCGGCTCACTGGTGGAGAGATCCTGTTCAAGGGTCAAAACCTCGTGGCGCTTACCGAGCGTGCGCTGCGCGCCATCCGTTGGCGCGACTACTCGGTGGTCATGCAGAGCGCTATGAACGCCCTCAACCCAGTGAGGACCATCGCCGCCCAATATGCGGACGCGATGCGTGCCCACGGAATTGCAGAGGCGCGCACGATCCGCGAACGCTCGCGCGAGGTACTCTCGCTCGTTGGGATCGACCCCGTGCACCTCAAAAGCTTTCCGCATCAGCTCTCCGGCGGCATGCGACAGCGTGTGATGATCGCGATGGCCCTGCTGCTCTCGCCCGAGCTGATCGTCATGGACGAGCCGACATCCGCGCTCGACGTCGTCGCCCAGCGCTCGCTGCTGGCGCAGATCAAGATCCTGCAGAGACGTCTCGGCTTCGCCGTAATCTTTGTCACCCATGATATGTCGCTCGTCGGCCACTTCTCCGATCGGCTTGCAGTGATGTATGCAGGTGAAATCGTCGAGATCGGCCCGACACGCCGAATCTTCGATTTTCCGGCGCACCCGTACACGCAAGGCCTCCTCGAATCCTTCCCGTCGGTGCACGGGCCGAAGCTTCCGCTTCAGGGCATCCCGGGCTCACCGCCCAACTTGGCGATGCTGCCGACCGGCTGCCGGTTTCACCCGCGCTGCGCGAAGGCTATGGAGCGGTGTTCGACGACCTCGCCGCCATTCTATCCGGTGGGTCCGGCAGCGGCCCGCTGCTTCTTGCTCGAGCCTGCCCGTGCCCATGCCAGGGCCTGAGTCGTCAGCAGAGGCGAGGGACGCGGTAGCGCTGCTCGAAGCAGTTTCGCTGACACGTCATTTCCGCATCGGCGGGCTTTTCGGCCGCACGCTGCACGCGGTCGATGATGTCGATCTGGCTTTGCATGAGCGGGAAATCGTGGCGCTCGTGGGCGAGAGCGGAAGCGGCAAGAGCACGGTTGCGCGTCTCTTTGCAATGGTGTTCCGACCGACTGCGGGAGAGATCCGGTTTTGCGGGCGGTTGCTCAGGGAGATCCGCTCGCGCCGGGATGCTCTTGCCTACCGGGGTCAGGTTCGGATGGTGCTTCAGGACCCGTTCAGCTCGCTCAACCCGGTGCATACGGTCGGCTATACGCTGGAGCGTGTGCTCAAGCTCCACCGCCCGTCGCTCTCGCGCGCGGAGCAAGAGATGGAGGCCGGACGTGCGCTCGACTCTGTCGGGCTTGCGCCGGGCATGCAGATGCTGGCGCGCTATCCCCATGAGCTGAGCGGTGGCCAGCGGCAGCGGGTGGCGTTCGCCCGGGCGCTCTCCTGCCGCCCCAAAGCGATTCTGGCGGACGAACCGGTCTCGATGCTCGACGTTTCCATCCGTATCGGGCTGCTCAATCTGATGACGCAGCTCTGCGAGGATAGCGGGCTTTCGTTCCTTTACATCACGCACGACATCGCAAGCGCACGCTATGTCGCGCACCGCGTGGTGGTGATGTACGCAGGGCAGGTGGTGGAGAGCGGACCGACGGAGGAGGTGCTGCAGCATCCGCTTCACCCCTATACGCGGCTCCTCCTCTCTGCGGTTCCCGATCCTCGGGCCGCTCCAGACACCGTAACGGCTGACGCCGGCGAACCTCCGCGGGTCGTGGATCCTGGAGAGGGCTGCCGGTTTCGCTGGCGTTGTCCGATTGCCATTGCACGGTGCGCTGAAGTGACGCCGAAACGCCGCTTTGCGGCACCAGGCCATGATGCGGCCTGCCATGTCACCGTCGGATTGCCCTGAACCGCAACGAGCGCTATAGCAGGATGCCTGCTTGAAGTTGCTCGCCGCTATCGCGAGGATGGCTCAACCCGAGCCTCCCCGACCCCGCCGCCAAGGCATCGCGTCGAGTCCGGCGAAACGCGCGTTTCTGCCGAGCGCCTCCTCGATGCGCAAAGCCTCGTTCCACTTGGCCATGCGTTCGGAGCGCGCGAAGGAGCCGACCTTGAGTTGCCCCGCCGCCCAGCCGATTGCGAGATGGACGATGGTGGTATCCTCGGTGTCACCGGAGCGCGCGGAGACGATCGTGCCGAGCCCGAGACGCAACGCCTCCTCGCATGCGGCCCGGGCGCGACTCACCGAGCCAGCCTGGTTGACCTTGATCAAGACCGCGTTGACGCTCTTCTCCTCCGCCGCCGCGCGGACTCTTTCTGCGCTCGTCACCAGGAGGTCGTCGCCGATGATCTGGACCTTGTCGCCGACCGCGGCAGTAAAAAGCTGAAAACCGGCGATGTCGTCCTCGGCGAACGGATCCTCGAACGAGAGGATCGGGTAGCGGGCGCACCAGTCGAGAAGCATCGCGCCGAGCCCGTCGCGATCGAGTTCGCGCTGCTCAAGACCGAGCCGATAGACGCCGCCGTGCCCGAACTCGGAGGCCGCGATGTCGAGCGAGATGGCGACTTCCGCTCCCGGTTCGAGGTGAGCACGCTCGATCGCGCGCATCAGGGTTTCGAGCGCCTCCTCGTTGCAGGAAAAGGCCGGCCACCAGCCGCCCTCATCAGCCACGCCGCGCAGGAGGCCGCGCTCGGCCATGATGCGTCCCGCCGCAAGGTACACCTCGGCGGTAATTTCGAGCGCCTCGGCGAAAGTCGCAGCCTTCGGCGCGACCACCATGAAGTCCTGCACGTCCGTTCGCCGCCCGGCATGAGCGCCACCGCCGAAAATTTGGATCTCCGGCAGGGGAATGACCGCCGGCGCATCGCCGATGAGGTGATGCCAGAGCGGCTTTCTGCAGCTTACTGCCGCCGCGTTGAGGACCGCGAGCGAGACCGCAGTCGTCGCATTGCCGCCGAGCCGCGCGAAATTACCCGTGCCGTCGAGAGCCTCGAGCATCGAGTCGATGGCTGCCTGATCGAAGGGATTGGCACCGATGAGGGCGGGTGCGATCTCCGTCCGAATTCCGTTCAGGGCGTCCTGCACGTCGAAACCGCCGAGCCGCACTCCGCCGTCGCGCCTCTCGACCGCTTCGCGGCGCCCGCGCGAAGCGCCAGCCGGAGCGACACCGCGGCCGATCGCACCGTCGCTCAAGACAATTTCGGCTTCGATTGTCGGCCTCCCGCGCGAGTCCCAGATGCGGCGCCCGCGCAGCGACCGGATTACGGGGTTGCTCACGTCGCCCGGCTCCAGACTTCCATCACGCTCGACAAATTCGCTGGCGGGTCTTTGATCATCGGCGTTGCACAGCGGCGCACTGCATCGCGCTCAGTCTCGAGCGTGAGGTATTCGACCGGCGACTTTCCATCGATTCTCGCCAGGAACAGAGCCGGCAGCAGCGCCGCCGCGCGCGCTTCGAGACCGCCCGGTTCCTCCCATGCGACGCCGCTGAGATAGGCCCCGGCAAGCGCCGAATAGGCGGGGAAGTAGCGAACTCTGTCGACGCCGCTGCGGGCACCTTTGAGAAGAAGGTGGTTGAGGCAGAAGGCAAGGTCGAAGGCGGGGTCCCCGAACCAGGCGCATTCGGCGTCGAGGAACACGGGACCGCCCGGCCCTTTGAGGATGTTCTTCGGGCTCACGTCACCGTGGACCAGCGTGCGCTTGGTCGCGAGCGTTGTCCGCGCAAGCGCTTCGAGCCGCGTGGTGAGTTCCGGGTGCACGTGAGCGGTCGCGCGGAGGTAGGGCTCGATGCGGATCGCCTCGAACAGATCATCGTGCGCGAAGGCTGCGCGCAATTTTGGCTCGGCCGCGCTTCGCGCGTGAATGCATGCAACGTCGCGCCCAACCGCCGCGGCGAACGCCGGATCGACCACCCCAGCAAGCAGCTCGGTCTTCCACCGCGGGAAGGCCTCGGGCGGGAGGTAATCCATCGCAAACAGTCCGGCGTCCGGATCCTCGCCCAGCACTTTCGGGACTGCGTCGGGCAGCCAGCGGGCAACCGCGCGCAGCCACGCCGCCTCCGCTCTGTTTCGGCTGACCGGCACTTCCCACAGGGCCACGACCTTGAGGCGCGGGAGCGCTCGTTTGACGCAGAAGCGCCGGCCGTTCGCCTCGACGAGGCTGATGTCCGATGAGACGCCGCCCGGAAGCGGCACGATCTCGAAATCCTCGCCGGCCTTGAGAAGGCCGAGACGGCGCAACGATGCAGTGACTTCCGCCGCCAGCATGAATCTCAATAGGTCGCGCGGCCGCCCGAGAGGTCGAACACCGCACCGGTCGAGAACGAGCATTCGCGGCTCGCCAGCCAGCAAATGAGCGCGGCCACCTCGGCGACGGTGCCGAAGCGCTCCATCGGAATTTTTGAGCGCATGTAGGCGATATGCGCGGCGTCCACTTGCTGGAGAATGGGTGTGTCGATGGTCGCCGGCGTCACCGCGTTGACGGTCACGCCGTCCTTGGCTAACTCCTTGCCGAGCGACTTGGTGAGGCCGATCACCGCGGCCTTGGACGCGCTATAGGCGGAGGCTCGCGGATTGCCTTCCTTTCCGGCGATCGAGGAGACATTGACGATGCGGCCGTAGCCGCGCGCCTGCATAAACTTGGCGACAAAGCGGTTGCAATAGAAGAGGCCGTTGACGTTGATGTCGAAGACTCGCTTCCACTCGGCGATCGGATAATCAACGATAAGCGCGTTCTGTCCGGCGACGCCCGCACTGCAGACAAGCGCGTCGATCTCGCCCAGTGCAGAGTGCGTGGCGTTGGCCGCGTGCTCGACGGCGGCGGGCTCGACGATGTCGACCCGTTCGGCACGGCTATTTTCGCCAAGCTCAGCGAGCGCCGCCTTGAGCTTCACCGGGTCGATGTCCCAGAGGGAAACCCGCCCGCCGTCGGCGACGAAACGCCGCGCGACGGCGAGCCCAATGCCGGACGCGCCGCCGGTCACGATTGCGGTCATTCCTGAAAATCGTCCGTCTTCCGCCACTCGACTCTCCGTCCGCTGTCACAAGTAGAGCGTTTCTATAATTGGAATCCTATCAGGTAGCCAGATCGGATTGAATGCCCTCGAAGGCTGGATTGCTTCGCCGCCGCCTTGCAATGACGAGCTTTGAAGGCCGGCGCCACAGCCGGAGTCCGGACTTCGAATATTCGAGATTTCCAGGAACCGCTGTACTATTCATCCGGTCCTCAATCGAGGAACCGCCTCGCAGAGGCTGATCCCAACCGGTTTCGCAGTGCGGGAGGTGCGGCTTCAACTCGGCAACGCTACGCGAGGGCCCGAAGTTTCCGAAGCGCTGCCGGTGGCAACACCAACGCTCATTCAATGCGCAACTGCCTGCGATAGATTTCCGCGTCCCAGCCGAGCAGCTCGGCTTCCTCAGCCCGCGTCAGCATCCGCAACGGCTCGTCGGGATCGAGACGCGCCGTGACATCGGCGAGACACCGCGCCAGCGCGACGGCCGCCGCTCCGGCGTCATCGCGCACGAGAACCCCGGCTCCCGGCAGGACACAAACGCAGCGTTCCTCTGCTCCGGTCCATTCCGCGATACCGGGGCCGAGAAAAATCACGTGGTCCGGATAGAGCGACCCCAGCCGCGCGACAGCGAGCGACTTGGCGTCCGTCGCGACGGAATGGATGGCATCGTCCGTAGCCGGTGCATATCGCGTTCCGGCGGAGCATTTGTTCAATCGGTCCCGGTCGACCGGGCCGGGCGGACGCGGCGGCCGGCGTAACCGGCGGGCGACGTCGTCTATCAGACGCGCCGCGGCTTTCGTATCGTCCCCGCCGGCGACCAGACCGTGATTGCCGAGCACCAGAACGTCCGTATCTTCCTGGCAGCGCCTCAGGATCGCCTGGGTCAGCGGTGCTCCCGGCCGAACATACGGGATGAAGCGCCAGGAGAGGCCGGCGAGCAGGGGTGCCAACGCCGCCTCGGCGTCTTGCCGCGTCGCCCAGGCGATCGTCTCGACGCAATGCACGTGCACGACGACACGGTGCCTGAGGGCCGCATGCATCGTTGTCTCGATCGACGGGCGAAGGCCGGACCTGTTGAGCCGAGCGACGACAAACGGTACGACGTTTTCCGCGTCACCCTGCCGCATCGCCTGCTTGAGTTCGGCGATCGCCACCGGGACCATGATGTCGTGCTCCTCCGCGTGCATCAGCCAGGTCCCCGACGCCTTCACCCAGAGAACGCCGTCATGCTTGAATGAAACGTTTCCACCGGCCGCCTGCGCCAGATTCGCGTCACGCCCGATGCGCGCCGCGTACGCCAAGAGCGCCCGGTAGTCAGCAAGTTCGGCGACGGGTGTCACTGTGCGTGCCCCATCCATGCGGCAAACGCGGAGATTTCCTCCGGCCGCAAGCGCAGATAGTGCTTCGTGCGCCGCTCGAGCACATCCTCGGCGGAGCGCGCCCATTCGGTGCGACGCAGGAAATCGGCTTCGCGCTCGTAGAGAAGCGCGCCGAAGTGCCGGCCAAGGGCCTGTAAGGAGCGTGCACCCTCCAGCAACTCTGCCACGCGCGTTCCGTAATGCCGCGCATAATGCGCAGCGATTGCGGCGGGAAGCCACGGATATTCGCGGCGAACCGTCGCAAGATACGCACCGAAATCGCCACCCGGTATGTCACCGCCTGGCAGCGGGGCGCGCGCCGTCCAGGCCTTTTTCAGGTGCGGGAAAAAAGGTGCGAGCTTGCCCAGCGCGTGCTCGGCGAGCTTCCGATAAGTCGTGATCTTGCCACCGAAGATCGAGAGCTCCGGCGTTTGCCCGGCATCGGTCCCGATGTCGAACACATAGTCGCGGGTCACCGCCGAGGGATTTCGAGCGCGGTCGTCATAAAGCGGACGGACCCCGGAGTATTCGTGCAGGATATCGGTTGGCGCGAGTTGATGGCGCGCGTAGCGATTAACCGCGCGGAGCAGATACTCCCGCTCCGCTTCGGAAACGCGGACGTCGTCGGCATCGCCCTCATAAGGCACGTCGGTCGTGCCGATCAGGCAGAACTCGCCGTCATAAGGATTGACGAAAATAACTCGCTTGTCGTCGTTCTGCAGCAGATACGCCTGCCTGCCCTCCCAGAACTTGCGAACGATCAGGTGGCTGCCCTTCACAAGCCGGACCCGGCGGGTGCTGCTGGCACCGATGACCTGGCGGATCACGCGCTCGACCCAGGGCCCTGCGGCATTGACCAGGGCGCGCGCAGACACGTCCTGCTTGCCGCCATCGTCGGAAGCGAGCGTGACGCGCCAAAGGCCGTTTTCGCGCCGCGCCGAAACCGCCTGGGTGTGCAGGCGGACCTCGGCGCCACGCTTCTCGGCATCCAGCGCGTTCAAAACCACCAGCCGTGCATCGTCCACCCAGCAATCGGAATACTCGAATGCGGTGCGGAACGCGGGCTTGATCGCAGCGCCTTCCGGCGCGGTGCGGAGATCCAGCCGGCGCGCACCGGGCAGTTTCTGGCGCCCGCCAAGATGATCGTAGAAGAAGAGCCCGAGCCGGATCATCCATGCCGGCCGTTGGTCCCGGCTGTGCGGCAGCACGAAGCGCATCGGCCAGATGATATGGGGCGCGATGCCAAGCAAGACCTCGCGCTCGAGGAGGGCCTCCCGCACCAAGCGAAACTCGAAATATTCGAGGTAGCGCAGACCGCCATGCACGAGTTTCCCCGAGCGCGAGGATGTGCCTTGCGCCAGGTCTCCCTTTTCGCAGAGCAGGACCGTGAGCCCGCGGCCCGCGGCGTCGCGGGCGATGCCCGCGCCGTTCACGCCGCCGCCAATCACGAGAAGGTCGTAAGTACCCGTCATTGCGCGGCGGTCTGAGCCGCCCGTTCGTCCTGCAGGCCGTAGGTCTCAAATTTGCGGGCAGTGTCGGCAATCGCGGCGTCGCTCAGCAGGCAGGGGCCGCCGATGAGCAGGCTGTGGTAGTACTGCCGGGCGATCGTTTCCAGTTCGACGGCAAGCCACATCGCCTTCGGAAGAGTTGCCGCGCAGACGACGATGCCGTGATTGGCCAAAAGACACGCGTTGCGTCCCTCAAGCGCCTTCAGAGCCTCGTTTGCCAGCTCTTTGGTGCCGAACGTGGCATAGCCCGAGCAGCGCACGTCGGTGCCGCCGAATGCGGCGATCAGATAGTGGCAGGCCGGAATGCCCTTGTGCGCGATCGCCAGCGTGGTTGCGAAGGTCGGATGGCAATGCACAACGGCATTCACTTCGGGGCGTGAGCGCATGATATCGTAGTGAAATCGCCACTCGGTCGACGGCTTCAGGGGGCCCTCGTACGCGCCGTGGTTTCCTTCGAGCGGGAGGGCGGCGATCTGTTCCGGTTGCATTTCGTCGTACGGAACTGCCGAGGGAGAAATCAGCATCTTTGCGTCGCGACGCAGGCTGATATTGCCTGACGTTCCCTGATTGATGCCGAGCTTGTTCATGCTCCGGCACGCTTCGACCAGCGAGCGACGCGCTTCGAGATCATTCATCGCAACTATCCTTCAGCAGGGGTTGAGCGGCGGTTCGTCGTCCAGATACCGGCGCACTTCCTCGGATGCGGCATCGGCGGCTACCGTCACGGTTTTCACCGAGGCGCCGGCGATGTGCGGCGTCAGCGTCACGTTGGGAAGGTGGAGCAGAGGCCAGTCCGGTGGGACGGGCTCGACCGCGAAGGTCTCGATCGCCGCACCGCCCAGATGACCGGAAGCGAGCGCCTGATAGAGTGCGTCGTAATCGACGAGCGGCCCGCGCGCTGTGTTGACGAAGATGGTGCCGGGCCGCATGGCCGCGAACTGCGGGTGACCGATGAAGCCGGCGGTTTCCGCAGTCACCCGCGCATGCAGCGTCACCACATCGGAATCGTGCAGAACACGCTCCATGGCGACCAGTTCGACGCCGTCGGCGCGGTCGCGGGGTAAGAGCTGCACATAAGGGTCGTGCACCACAATGCGGCAGCCGAATGCCTTGAGCAGACGCACCACGCGCGTTCCGATCTGGCCGTAGCCGATCACGCCCACCGTCAGTTCGGAAAGCTCCCGCCCGGTACGGTCAGCGCGATACAAATCACCGCGCCACTCGCCGCGGCGGAGCGAATCATGGCCGGCTGTGATGAGGCGCGTCTGCGAGAGCATGGCGCCGATCGTAAACTCGGCAACCGCGCTGGCATTACGCCCCGGCGTATTGACCACCCGGAGGCCGCGTTCGCGCGTCGCCTGCATGTCGATATTCACCGGCCCGCCGCGGGAGACGGCGATCATGCGGAGGGCCGGCATCTCAGCCAGCATCCCGGCCGAAATCGGCGCCAGATGCGTAACCAGCACTTCCGCCGAATCGACAAAGCGGACGATCGCGCCTGGTTCACCCTGATACTCCTTCAGCCCGGCCAGGCCGGAGCGCGCGTAGCCATGCTCCATCGGCTCGTCGGGCCACGGCAGGGTCATGCTGCGCAGCGCCACGCGCGCGCCGCAGCGTGCACGAAGCGATTGCTCGAACCGTTCCGACAGCATGAATCGATCGCCGATGATGGCGACTTCGATGATGCGTTCAGAGTCCATTGCGTGCTCTCCGGGCGGCATGCAGAGAGCGCCAGATCGGTGGCATCAGGCCATAGCTTTCACGATAGATGGGAAACATCTCCTGATAGGCTGCGACGAGCGCTGCATCGGGGAGCGTCGGTTCCGTGTCCCTGGGCGTGATCCAGCTTGCCGCGCAGGCCGCCATATCGGGGTAAAGCCCGGTAGAGACCGCGGCAATCATCGCCGCACCCGCCGCTCCCGCCTCGTCCCGCGCCGCCCCGCTCACGGCGCGGTTCAGGCACGCGGCGAGAATCTGACGCATGATCGCCGAGCGCGCCGCGCCGCCGGTTACGCGCACCGTGCGCGGCACATCCCCCATGGCCAGATAGCAGTCGAGCGCGGCCAGGCCCAGGCCCTCATAGATGCCGCGCGCAAGCTCGGCGAGGCCCGTGTGCTGATCGATCCCGAGGAGCGCTGCACGCGCCAGCCCGTTGACGAACGGTCCCCGTTCGCCGGCGACCGAAACGAAAGGATGATAGAGCGCCGCGGCGGGTTTCGCCCCGGCGACGGCGTGGTCGATCGCGCGCAGTATGGCGATGCGGTCGAGAGGCTCGGTGCCGGCAAGCCGCATCGCATCGCGCACCAAATCGGCGAGCCAGTCCATGTTCAGCGTCGCCGCCATGGACGTTTGCGCCTGCATTGTGTGACGCGGCACCGGGAACGGCTTGCAGTAGCCGGTCATGCCGGCGCCCGGGACGACGTCATCCGGGTCGGCGACGAGCTTGAGATGCATCGCCGTGCTGCCGAGGATCGAGACTCCAGTCTCTTCTCGGCTGCCGTAGAGACCGGCACCGAGGCCGGTGCAGACGGTATCGAGGTAGCCGAGGACGACGGGAAGCCCAGGGGTCAGCCCCGTGCGCACGGCGGCGGCTCGGGTCAGCGGGCACGCACACATCGTGCCATCGACGATCGGCGGCAACAGGCGCTCGAGCTCCGCCATGCCGAGCGCCTGCAGAACCGCGCGCTGGTAGTTTCTCGTCCGATAGTCCCCGAACGTCATGCAGGCCTCGGAGGGATCGCTCGCACGCGCGCCGGTCAACTTGAAATAGAGCCAGTCCTTGCAGTGCATGGCGGTTGTGGCGCGCGCCAGCACCTCCCGTCGATTGGCGCGGAGCCAGAGCAACTGAGCGGATTGCTGGCAGGCGTTGAGCCCCGAGCCGGTAAACGCGAACGCGGCACGCGCCTCGCCTCCCGCGCGCAGGCGCTCGACGAGCGTACCTGCGCGCGAATCGAGCCAGAGCATGGCCGGGGCCGCCGGCTCGCCCTTCGCGTCAACGAGCCACGTGCCGTCACCCTGCGCCGTGACGGAAAGTGCGGCGACTGCGGCCCCGTTCAGTTGCGCCGCGAGCGTTGCGAGGACCGAGGCGCAATCGTCCCAGGTTTGCGCCATGTCCTGCTCGGCCGCCCCATCCGGGGCTGAACGGAACCGGTTGGGGCGGCCGGCGCTCGCAACCACCTCGCCGCCGGACGAGAAGGCGACAGCCTTGACGACCGAGGTGCCAGAATCGACGGCAACCAGCAGCGCCCCGCTCATGCGGAATTCGCACCATGCAGCAGCGCCCGACCCGACCTTGCCTCGAACAGGTGGACATCTTCTGCCCCGACGCCAAGCGAGGTTTCAGTGCCGACGACGCAGGACACCCTCTGATGCGATACTACAACAACCAAATGGCCGGCAAGGTCGAGGGCGACATGCGCCTGATCCCCAAGCCAGTGATTGGAAATTACCGTGCCGCGCCAGTCGCCGCTGCCGAGTTGCAGTTTGCGAGGCCTGACGCCCAGCACGACCCGCGTTCCAGGCTCCGGCAGCTTCGTTCCGGGCATTGCCAGGCGAAACTGTTCGTTATCCGCGAGGCGTACGCCGCTCGGCTCGCTGATCACGTCGAGCGCATTCATCGGCGGCTCGCCAAGAAACGTCGCCACAAAGAGGTTGCTGGGACGTGCGAGGAGCTCCTCTCCAGTGCCGTACTGCTGGAGCTGGCCTGCTTCCATGACCGCAATCCGGTCCGACATCGCGTGCGCTTCCGTCTGGTCGTGTGTCACGAGCATGGCGGTCAGCCCGCGCTCCTTGACGAGCGCCTTCACCCGCCCGCGCAAGGCCGCCCGCAGTTGCGGCTCGAGCTGACCCATCGGTTCATCCAGGAGGTGCAGATCGGCGTCGCGTGCGAGCGCCCGGGCAAGTGACGCACGTTGCTGCTGGCCGCCGGAAAGCCCGCCGGGTCGACGCGCAAGAATGGCCCCGATCTCCAGCAGGTCCGCCACTTCGCGCACGCGCTTTTGCACGTCCATCCGATTATCGCGGTTCAACCCGAAGCCGATGTTGTCCGCAACCGTGAGCGGCGGGTAGAGCGCGTAGCCCTCGAACGCCATCGCCACTCCGCGGCGCGATGGGGGCAGCGTATCGATCCGCTTGCCGGCCAGGGTGATACTGCCGTGCGTCACACTCTCGAACCCGGCGATCATTCTCAGCGTCGAGGTTTTTCCGCATCCTGAAGAGCCGAGGAGGGCGACGATTTCGCCGCGTTCGACCGCAAGATCCAGCGACTGCACCGCGTGCACCGGATGGCGGCTGGCTGGATTATAGATTTTGCTGACATCGGCGAGGGCAAGCGTCATGCGGCGAACTCCCGCTCGACCGTTGCCCCCGCAGCGATGCGGGCACCACTCTCGGCATCGTAAAGAAGAGCGCGGGCCGGATCAGGCACCACCCAGAGCTGCGTCCCGGTTGGCGGCGACGCGCCGGAAATGCTGGCCAGAACCTCGACGCCACCGGGCGCACGCAGCAGCAGCACCTGGCGTCCATGCAGCGGCGTCGCGGCGACGAGCTCCATGGCTGCTCCGCGTGCGTGCGGGGCGGTCGCGACCACCAGATCTTCTGGCCTCAGGCCGAGCAGGCACACACTGGCCCCCGCCACGCCGTGATTCGGAAAACTGAGGGAGAAGCCGGCTGCGTTAACGTCGATCACCGCGCCGTGCAGACGGGGTTGGCAGCGCAGCAGGTTCATTGGCGGATCGCCGAACAGCCGCGCGACCAGCACCGTGGCCGGTGCATCGTAGATGGCTTCTGGCGGCGCGTCCTGGACGATCCCGCCGTCGGCAAGAACCGCGATGCGATCGGCCAGGGCCATCGCCTCGCGGTAGTCCTGGCTCACATAGATCGTCGCCGCACCCGCGCGCCGAAGCAACCTGGGCAGTTCCATGCGCATCTCGTAGCGCAGCTTGGCATCGACATTGCGGAGCGGATCGTCGAGCAACAGCACCTTGGGTTCGCCAACCAACGCACGCGCGAGTGCCGTGCGCTGTTTCTGCCCGTTGGACAGGGCGCGCGGCGCATGGCTGAGGACGTGCGCGATCTTGAGCAAGCTGGCTACGGCCTCCACCCGTCCGGTGATTTCCCGCTCCGAAAGGCGGCGCGCACGCAACGGGCTTGCAATGTTCTCGCGCGCGGTCATGTGCGGATAAAGGGCAAAGTTCTGGAAGGCGACGCCGACATTGCGCTGTTCGGGCCCCACGGTAGAAACGTTCCGCCCACCGACAAAAATCTGCCCGGACGCGCCCGGCTCGACGCCGGCGATGGCGCGCAACAGCACCGTTTTACCAACCCCCGAGGGGCCGAACAGAACCAGCGTCTCGCCCGGCTCGACCGCGAGCGCAACGTCACGCAGCACGACGTTGCGGCCGAAGCGCGCCTCGAGGCCGCGGACCGTCAGTCCGGATTGATTGGCCGTGCTCATCCCTTGACGGCTCCGAGGCTCAGGCCCTCAACCAGCCAGCGCTGCGCGTACAGCGCCAAAGCCAGCGTGGGGACGATCGAGAGCACGATCGCCGCGGCGATGATGCCGTACTGGATGCCCGACGCGGTGACGAACGCAAGCGCGCCCACGGTCACCGGCTGCTTGTCCGCCGAGGCCAGCACCAGGGCAAAAATGAAATTGTTCCACGCGAAGATGAATGAAAGCAGGCCGGCGGCAGCAATGCCGGGGCCGGCCAGCGGCACGGCAATTTTCAGGAACGCGCCCCACCACGAATGGCCGTCGACCCGGTAGGCATATTCGATATCGGGGCTGGCATCTTCGAAATAACCGCGCACGATCCAGAGGATCAGCGGCAGGCAGATCAACTGATAAATCCAGATCAGCCCGATATAGGTGTTGTTGATCCCGATGTCCTGGAAATAGAAAGAAAGTGGCAGCAGCACGAGAAGCGGCGGTGCGAAGCGGACCGAAAGAAGCGTGAAGGCGATGCTTTCTCCGCCACGGAAGCGGAACCGGGCGAATGCGTAGGCTGCGGGCACACCGAGGAGCAGCGCGAGCGCGACCGAGCCCGCGGATAGCAGGAACGAATTCCAGAGATTGTGCAGAAAAGTGATGTCGAGGCTGCCAGCCGAAGTCTGCAGTTTGCCCGACAACAGCGCGACGTAATTCCCGAGCGTCGAGAATGCGACCGTCGGTGGCAGATGCAGGATCTGCTCGTTCTTCTGGAACGACATCATGACGATCCAGAAGATCGGGAACAGGAAGAACAGCACGATCAGGGCCAAGGCGAGCCCGCGCAGGGCACGCCCGATTGCGCTAGCGAATCCCATGCGCGCGCTCCCTGAGCTTCAGCCACTGTTTGACGAAGAGATCCGAGAGAACATAGGTGATCACCCAGAGCACCATGAGGATCGCCGCCGAGCGGCCGACATTGGTGTACTGGAAGAATTCGAGGTACGCGCGGACCTGGAACACCAGAAGGCTGTTGCCCGGACCGCCTTGCGTCATGGCGTAAACGATATCGAACTGCTGGATCGAATCGAGAAGGCGGAACAGCACCGCCGTGAAAATGTATGGCATCAGCATTGGTAACGTGATGCGAAAGAACACGAAGGCCGGGTGAACCCCGTCGAGCTCCGCCGCCTCGAACGGCTGGGTCGGCAGGCTGCGCAGGCCCGCCAGCAGGAGGATCATCATGAAGGGCGTGTAAACCCAGGTATCCACCAGCACGACCGTGAACATCGCCGTCGTGGGGTCCGAAGCCCATTTGAAATTGTGGATGCCAAGCCCGGCGACGACCCAGCTCAATACGCCGAAGCTCGGATTGGTCATGAGTTTCCACATCAGCGCCGCGATCGCCGGTGCGGTCATCAGCGGCATCAGGAGCGCGATCGAAATGATGTTGTTGAGCCGCGTGCGTTCACGCAGCAGCATCGCGATCGCGAGCCCCAGCACCAGCTCCACCCCCACCGTGGAGGCAGTGTAGATCATCGACACCTTGACCGTGTTCCAGAAGTCCGGGTCGGTGATCAAGCTGATGTAGTTGCCCACGCCGATGAAGCGGCGCAGGTACGGCATGGCAAGATTGTAGCGTTCCAGGCTGTACCAGATCGAAGTGACGAACGGGATGACGATGCCGATGCAGACGAGGAGCGCCGGCAGGCTCAGGGCGTACGGCAGTACCCGCGGCAGGAGAGGGCGGCGGCGAACGACCGGGAGAGCGATATCGGACATTCAGCTGGGGCCGCGCCCTAGTGTCCTGCCCCCTTACGTTCGCTGCAGAGGGCAGCGAACGTAAGGGGATAAGCAGGCCACGGAAAACAAAGAGCTGAGGTGCCAACTAAGCATGCCGATCGTGAGTAACGAACGTTCGTGTCGGTACACCAATGCGCCACCCCCTCCTTTCCGCTCAGCCGATCCCGGCCGACTTCATCTGCCGATTGATCGAATCGGCAAGCTGGTCGAGCCCTTCATCGACCGGCACCTGCTTGGCGACCATACGCTGCAGCGTGGCCGCCCAGTCGGTCGTGACGTTGAAGAACAGCGGCTGTGGCGTGAAGTAAATCTTCGCATCTGGAGATGTCGCATCGTATTGCTGGAGATAGCCCGGGTAGCCGCTCATCCGGTTACGGAACTCCTCATCCTTCCAGATGCTGGCGCGCACCGGATCGACCATATCCTTCTTGCGGGCCCCGAACAGCAGATGTTCGGTGCCGCTCGCCCACTGCAGGAAGGTCCAGGTGGCATCCTTCTTGCGCGAGAAGCTGGACATCGCGAGCGACCAGATCCAGACATTCGATGTCGGGTGGCTCATCGCCGGATTGGGGGCGATCGGCGCGTAGCCGATATTGCCGTGCTCCTTGGTCCCCGGGCCGTTCATGAAGTAGCCGAGAATATCAGCGTCATAAATCATGCCCGAGGCGCCCGCGCCGAGATCGTTGCCGACCTCGTACCAGGTGTAGGTTGCCCAGTTCTTCGGCCCGCTCTGCTGCACCATCTTGACGAACAGCTCGTGCCATTCTTTCGACTGCTTGGAGTTCATGGCCGCACGCAGCTTGCCGTTCTCGACCGTGAAGTCCCGCGCTCCATAGTTCGTGTAGCCCGAGAGGAACCCGGGATGGATGGTCGCCCAGGAACGGCTGCCGCGCACGCCGACGCCATACATGCCGGTGCCGGACTTCGTGATCTTGAGCGCCGCCTCCATCAGTTCCGGCATGTTCTTGGGCGGCGTGAGCTTGAGCTTGTCGAACGCCGGCCGGTTATAGGAGATGCAATAGAGCTCGAACCCCCACGGCAGCGCCCATTGCTTGGCATTCTTGCTACCCAGCGGTTCGCCGGGAACGCCCGACCATGAATCGGAGGCGCGCAGGTCGGGCAGCACATCCTCCCAGTCGTAGTTGGGCGCAGTTTTGGCCGGATCCTTGAGGTATTCGTTGAGATCAACCAGCCAGCCTGCGGGCCCGTACTGCCATGTTTGATACGCGCCAGTCATGAACGCGTCGTAAGTGCTGGAGCGCGACGAAAGCGCTGCCGTCACCTTGTCGAAGTACACGTCCTCGGGGAAGATGTCGTACGTGACGCTCATTCCGGTCAGCGACTTGAACGCCTCGAGGTCAGCAATCATCGAATCGGCATAGGGGTGCTTGTTGAGCAAGAGCTTGAGGCTGGTGCCCTTATGCGCCTTCCAGTTGAAGTCTGCCGCAAGCGCCCGAGTAGCGGCGGCGTTGGCCATCATGTCGACGGTGACGGCCGTGAGGCCGAGGGCGGTCAACCGGCGCATCAACTCACGCCGCCCCAGGCCGCGCGCAACAAACGCGTCACAAAGATCGCGTGCTTTCTCGTACATGTTTGTTTCTCCCTGCCGTGGCGCCCGCCATCGGCTCTTCCAGGTTGATCAGGCTTTGCGCGGTTGGCTGGTCAGTAATCAATCCGCTGAGTGCCCCGCTGCGCAGCACGGAGCGGATCGCGGCCGGCTTGCTGCCACCCCCGGCCAAGGCGATCACATCCCGCGCCCGCAACTGCTCGAACGGAAAGCTGAGAATGCGATCGTGAAGGCGGGTGGGAACCGGGCGGCCATCGGCGTCGAGGTAGTGGCCGAGGACTTCGCCCACCGCGCCAAGGGCGAGCAGTTCCGCGACCTCTTCCTGAGAGATCATTCCGGATGCGGTGATGAAGGCATCCCCCGCCACTTCGCCGATCCCGACCAGGCAGAGGGTTGCTCCCGCGGCGATCTGCATCGCCTCGGCGATGCCGCGCTGCGCCAGAACGATATCGCGATCGGACCTGGAATTGACGATGAAAGGCACCGGCAGCATCCATGATTCCGCGCCGGTCTTCTCGGCCAGGCGGTGGATGACCTCGAACGGATTGGCTGAGCTCTGCCGCGCCACCGTGCCGAGGAGAGAAACGAAGGAGACATTCGGAGCCGGCAGGCGAGGCAGCCGCTCTACGGCGGCGGCTAGTGTGCGGCCATGCCCGACGCCGATGATCCGATGATCACCCTTTTCCAAAATGTTGATGAGATAGGCGGCTCCGGCCACGCCAAGCACCTGGAGCGGCAGGACCGATGCGTCCTCGTTTGGCACGACCCGGCAGAAGCGGAGCCCGAACTCCCGGGCGAGCGCCTGCTCGAGGGCGACGCAGCCGCCGATCGGCCCCTCGACGAACACGCGAACCCAACCGGCATGGGTGGCGTGCGCGATCAGCCGATGCGCCTTGGCGTTGCTGATGCCGAGCCGCTCGGCAATCTCCGCCTGGGTGAGCCCGCTCGCGTGATAGAGCCACGCTGCCCGCGTCGCGAGCGCGAACTGTTCGGCGGGATCGGACTGGCTGCGGTGTTCGGACTGCATCCGGCCTGAAATTTTTCTCGGACTTCGTAATTTATTTCAGACACGCCGATCAGTGTCAAGCCGGAATCGTCCTCGGGCGCCCGGAGCCGGGAACCACGCCCAGCGTTGCGATCCGCATCGTCGACGGTTCCTGCTCCGATTGGTGGCTTGGCGTCTCTGGCGAGGCAGCCGGCGTGCGCACCGCTCGCCATGATGGCAGGCGCCGAGACGGAGCTGCATGGCCTGGCCGCGTCGGCCTGACGCCTTCGTGCCGCGCGATGTCGTCTGGTCGGATAGGAGCGGCTACGCTCCGACGCCGAGGAGCCGCTCCTGCAACTCCCGGTCGCGCAACAGGCTCGCCGCGTCGCCCTCGTGTGCGATCCGGCCGCTCACCATGACGTAGGCACGCTCGGCGAACGGGAGCACGAGATCGACTTTCTGCTCGACGATCAGGATGCTGGCGCGCTCGCGCAACGTGACGATCGCCTGCAACACCTCCATCACGATCGCCGGGGCCAGCCCCTCCAGCGGCTCATCGAGCAGGACCAGGCTGGTCGGCGCGGCAAGCGCCCGCGCGATCGCCAGCATCTGCTGCTCGCCTCCGCTCAGCTCCCGCCCGCGTGACCCGGCGAGGACCCGCAGTTTTGGGAAAAGCCCGTATGTCTCTTCGAGGTTCCAGCCACCCGGGCGCTGCGCGATCAGCAAGTTGTCAAGGACGGTAAGGTTCGGGAAGATTCGCCGGCCCTCGGGAACGATCGAGATACCTCGGCGGTTGACCCGATCGGGTGTCCAGCCCGTGATATCCGTGTTCTCGAAACGGATGCGTCCTTCGATTGGTTTGACCGTCCCCATGATGGTCCGGAGGGTGGTCGTCTTTCCGACGCCGTTGCGCCCAAGGAGCGCGACCACTTCGCCGCGCCTGACCTCGAGGTCGACCCCTTGCAGCACACGGCTGCCGTGATAGCCAGAGACCAGACCGGAAAGGTGCAGCACCGCGGGCTCCGCGCTTTGCCCACCACGCCGGGTAGCCCCAGGCGTCGCTTCGTTCCGTGCACCATGCTGGCCAAGGTAGGCGTTCACGACCTCCGGATCGTTGACGATCTCCTGAGGCTTCCCTTCGGCGATCACGCGACCCTGATGGAGCACGGTGATGCGGTCGGAAATCGCCAGCACGCGATCGATGTCGTGTTCGATCAAAAGGATCGCGTGGCTTCCGGCCAGTTGTCTGATCAGGTGCCCAATCTCTTCGCGCTCGGCATCGCCGAGGCCGGCGAGCGGCTCGTCGAGCAGCAGCACGTCCGGCTCGGTCGCCAGCGTCACGGCGAGGTCGAGCACGCGACGCTCGCCGTGCGAGAGGCCTGCACCGGAGTCGGATGCGCGATCGGCAAGGCCCACGATGTCAAGCAGCTCCCAGGTGCGCTCTATCACGCGCGGGAGCTTATAGGCGTCGCGCCAGAGGGCGTGGCGGCCCGGCGAACCGGTTTGCACCGCGACCCGCACCGTTTCAAACACGGTAAGGTTGGGAAATCCGGTCACGATCTGGAAAGATCGCGCTATTCCCAGCCTGATACGCCGATGCACCGGCATGGTCGTGATGTCTCTGCCGCGGTAACGGATCGTGCCTTCGTCGCTTGGCACGAGACCGGTCAACATGTTGAAGAATGTCGTCTTGCCCGCCCCGTTAGGACCGATCAGGCTATGGAGTTCACCGGGGAGCAAAGTGAAATCGACCCCATCGGCGACGGTTATATGACCGAATCGTTTGCGCAGACCTTTGACGATGAGAAGCGGTTCGTTACCGCTTTGCGCAGGCCTTGCTCCGCGTAGAGCGCCGCCCGCACCGGACCGATGAGGAACCTTGGCCCAGGTAAGGTGCCAGTCCTGGTTGCCCATGAGCCGCCCGACGATCCCGGAAACTCCTTCGGGGGAGAGAAGCACGAAGGCGATCAGGATGGCGCCAAAGATCAACCACCAGTGCTCCGTCAACGCACTGAGCTGGTCGCTCAGGATGAGAAAGATCGCCGAACCCCAAAGCGGGCCAAGATAGCTGTGGATGCCACCGAGGATCGTCATCATCACCGGATCGCCGGCGTGCACCCAATTCAGGTTATCCGCGTACGCACCTTCGATCAGGAACGTCAGCAGCGAACCCGCAAATGCGATGAAAACCGACGAGAGGCTGAAGCAAGCGAGCTTGTAGGCAAACGTGTCATAGCCGAGGTATCGCACGCGCTGCTCGTTATCACGGATTGCCTGCAGGGTACGGCCGAACGGCGCGTGTGCGATCCGCCAGAGCAGCCAGCATGCAATGATGACGACGACGCCGGTGAAGAAATGGAAAGCGAGCGGCGATACCATGCTGGTGCGATTGACGCCCTGCAACCCGTTCTCGCCGCCGGTGAAGCTCGTCCAGCGAAATGCGATCTCGTAGAAGAGCTGCGTGAAGGCGAGCGTCAGCAGTGCAAAATAGAGGCCGCGGCGCCTCAGGATGAGCGCGCCCACTGCAACACCGACGACGCCGCCGAAGACCGTGCCCACGAAGAGATCGAAGTACATATTGGGTATGAGGTGGAGGAATGCCTCGCCCGCCGCGTAACTCGCCAAGCCGAAGTACGCAGACGCCCCGAAGGAGACCAGCCCGGTATAGCCGAGCAGCAGATTGAAGCCGATGCCGTAGAGCGCGTAGATCTCGATCTCGGTGGCCAGGCTCACGGTGGAACCGAAGGCAGGCAGAAGAAAGGGCAGAACCGCGAACACCACTGCCATTATCAGCAGCGGGTGGGTGAACAGCCGACGCAGCCCTCCCCGCCGGGCAGTTCGGTTCATTCGAACTGCTCCCATTCTTCCCCGAAGAGGCCGCGGGGACGCACAATAAGCACAACAGCCATCAGAACGTACATGACGGCGCTGGAGGCAACCGGCCAGAATTCAATCGTGAGCGCGACTGAAACCCCGACCAGGAGCCCGGCAACGACGGCACCCCGGAAGCTGCCCAACCCGCCGATTGTGACGACGACGAAGGCCGGCATGATCGCGCTCTCCGACATGGACGGCACGACGCTCCACATCGGGGCTGCGAGCAGCCCGGCGACACCGGCGATGCACGTGCCGAACCCGAACACGAGTGTGAAGATGCGCGGCAGGTTGATGCCGAGCATGCTCACCATTTCCGGATCGCGACTCCCGGCACGGATGATGCGCCCGTACGGCGTTTTTTCCAGAGCCAGCCAGATCCCGATCAGGATCACAACCGTGGCGCCGAGGACAAACAGCCGATACCGCGTAACCAGAATCGGTCCCCATGCGAAGAAGCCGGACAGGAAAGCCGGCTCGTTGAACGGATGCCCAGCCGCGCCCCAGATTGTCCGGATCAACTCCTCGGTAAAAAGCGCGAGCGCGAACGTCAGGAACAAGCTGAGCAGAGGCTCCTTGCCATACAGAGGGCGCAACAGAGTCCGCTCGATCAGGCAGCCGAAGACACCGACGATGATCGGCGCCAGCACAACAAAGGGTCCGGGCAGTGTGTGGATGAGACTGAGCGCGAAGTAGGCGCCGAGCGCAAAGAAGACACCGTGTGCAAAATTTATGACCCCCAGCATGCCGAAGATGATCGAAAGCCCGATCGCGATCAGCACGAAGAGGAAGCCGAGCACGAGGCCATTCACGAGTTGAGAAATGAGGAGGGCGAACATATCGGATTCCAGAAAAGCAAGGGGCCGGCGAGCGGCCGGCCCCTTCAGGCAGAGCTAGAGAACCAGAACACCCACGCGCTCAGAGCGCCGGCATGTGGCAAGCGCTCTCCGCTTGGGTGCCGTAGAACGCGTCCAGCTCTGATTCCTGCTTCGGCGCTTGCCCCAGGATCTCGAAATAGTCGTACTTACCGACGATTTTCTTCTTTATCTCCTCGGCCAGGTTCTTCCTTATCTCCACGGCCAGGATCGGCTGGATCAGTTGGTGATCCCAGGAGCGGAACCAGATCGGCATGTCTTTGTAACCGTTGAACTTATGGTTCTCCAGGAACGTAACCAGTTTCGCACTGTCGGTGGACTTGGTCTCCCTGAGTGCGGCGATAATGGCGGTGCAGCCGAACCAGTCCTGCCAGCCTTCCACCTCCGGAGGCATGCCAAACTTCGCCGCATAGTCCTTGACGAATGTCTTACCTGACTCGGTCAGGTACTGTCCGGTGTAGTTCCACAATTTCGGATAAATACCAGCGGAGACTTCTGGACCAGCCGCCCAAAAGTCGCTGTCGTTGACGATTGGTGCCGAGATGGGGATCTTGCCGGTCATACCGACTGCATGAAACTGCTTCAGGAAGTTCGTGAGGTCCGAACCACCCTCACCGAGGAATACGACGTCCGGCTTCGCAGCCCGGATTTTGAGGATATAAGAGCTGAAGTCGGTCGTGCCGAGCGGTGCCTGGGCCTCGCCAACGACCTTACCACCGTGTGCAAGCAGTACGGCCTTCATCTGGTGCCAGGCATCGATGCCCCATGCATAGGAAGCTGACAGGAAGTACCAGTTTTTCCCGTATTTCGAGAGATACGGATAGATGGTTCGCACCGTCACGTGATTCGGCAGATCGACGCGGAACGTATAGCGCTCGCAGTCCTTGCCGGTGATTTGCGTGGCGTTCGGCCCGGTGGCGATGAACAGTTTCTTGGCCCGCTCGGTGACCGGCATGGCGGCTAGCACGTCGCCGCTGCTTACGCCCCCCTGCAGAGCAACAACCTTATCCTCCTCGATGAGCTTACGCGCGTTCTGCTCGGTAGCCTGCGGCGTTGACTCGTCCAGCCAGACCAGCTGCAGTGGCCGTCCGTTGACGTGGCCACCGGCGTTTGCGACCGCGACCTCGGCTCCGTTGTGCCCGTTCTCTCCCTGCACGTCGTACGAGCCGGCTTTCGGAAGAAGAACGCCGATCTTGAGAGGCTCCGCCGCCTCGGCGTTGCCGATGAACGGCATGGCGAGAGGAACGGAGCCTGCTGCAAGCCCGGCTTTGAGCAGCGTTCGGCGGCGCACAATGCGGTGCTGCGAGCTGCCAGGATCGGTGGCGCTAACGTCGGGTGATTGAGCCATGGTGCTTCCCCTTCTTTTTGATTTGTGACTGCCTGTAGCATGTCGGCCACGGGAGTGAACATCAACCGCCGCGGAGAGTCCATACCCCTCCTGGAGCGGTTTCCCGGGTCAAGGACAGAAGCTACCCGGCGTCAACACGCGGGCCAGGGCCTCGGCGAAGTAGAAGTCGCCGAACAAGGTGGCGCTGTCGATCCCCTCGCGATGCGGAAGAGAATAGCACGCGTGGAGCAACAAGCCGCGATGGTCATGACCGGCCAGATACTCTCGACAAAGCGTTTCCAGCAACGCGAGCGCCGAAGCCCGGTATCGCTGCGCTGTTTCAGTGTCCGCGTACATTCCCGCCAGCGTCAGGAGCGCACCCGCGGCGATCGCGGCGGCCGACGAATCGCGTGGCGCACCCGGTATGGCCGGATCATCGAAATCCCAATACGGAATGTGGTCCGGCGGAAGCCGGCGCAGGAAATAGTCCGAGAGAGCCTGCGCAAGCTCCGCATCCTCTTCCCATCCGCTCGCCGCCGCGACCGCGGCAAAGCCGCGCATTGCCCAGGCTTGGCCACGCGACCAGCAAGAGTCGTCGGAGTACCCCTGAAACGTAAAGCGCCGCTCAGGAGTACCATCTGGCAGGGCGTATTCCACCGCATGCCAGGTCGAGAAGTCGGCGCGCACGAACGACCGTCGCGTCGTATTCGCATGCGCCTGAGCAACCAGCCGGAAGCTGCCATCGCCGGTTTCCTCAGCGGCCCACAGCAGCAGCTCCAGGTTGGCCATGGTGTCGATCGCCGAACTTCGGCGCCCGCGCGGGTCTTCGAGCGCACCCCACGCCGGGATGTAGGCACCATTCCGCGAGTTCACCGTGCGCCTGCGCAGCCGCTCGGCGGCGCGCAAGCCCAGTGCCCGGCACCAGTTCTCGCCGGTGATGCGCGCGGCAGGTACTGCGCTCGCCTGAAAGATAAAGCCGATGTCATGCGTCCGCGGATCATCGGCGCGTGGCGCAACAAGACGCAGGCGGTCGAGTGCCAGCGCGCGGAATCTGTCGTCGTGCGTGTGCAAATAGGCAATCAGCAGCAGGCCGACCCAAAAACCGCAGAACCAGTTCCCGTGGCTCCAACCTTCTGGCCCATAGCCGCCGGACAACCCGGCCGGCAGAGTGCGCCACTTGCCGTCAGGAGCCGTGACATAAGGGAATTCCATGCCGAGTTCCCGTTCATCGCGCAGCAGCTTCTCCGCCAGCACGTCCAGTGCGCCAGCAAACAGCCGCCGCCGTTCGGCCTCGAGATCGCCGCTCACGGTCGGTTTGGCACCCATTTCAGAATATGCTCGGCAACCGCGACCAGCGCACCGTCCTGGTCGGTCACCGAAATATCAGCGCGCGACCGGCGCCGCTCGGGGTCCACATCGCGGATTTTATACCGCACCGTCACCGTATCGCCAATTCCCACGGCGCGCAGGAAGCGAATGCGGTCATAGCCCAAAGAAACCGCTGTCTCCTCCGACACCGCACTCGCGAACGTCTCGATTGCGCGGGTCGACGCGGTCGACATGTAACCGACCAAGAGCGCCCCATGCGCGATCCGGCGCCCATAGCGGGAGCCACTCATCACCTGTTCGTTGACATGATTCGGCGAGAAGTCGCCCGTGATGCCCGCGAACAGATAAATATCCGTCTCCCCGATGGTTTTGGCGAACGAAACCTCCTGACCAGCTTGGATGTGGAACGCGGCCATGGATCTCAGCTCCTCAGTTTCGCGTTTTCTACACCGAAGGCGCTACGAATGCGCTTCCTCCTTCTATCGGCCACGGCGCAGGAACAGAAAGCAGAGCGCGAGCAAAATCGCACCGAAGATCACTTCGCGGGCACCCTGCGAAACGGCGAGCGTGATCAGCACCGCTTGCAGCAGCACGACCACCAGCGCGCCCGCGATGCTGCCGGCGTACCCGCCCTCACCACCGGAAAGCCGCGTCCCGCCGATCACGACGGCGGCGATCGGCGGCAGGAGATATTCGTTGCCCATGCCGAGGTAGGCCTGCGAGGAGTAGCCGGAAAGCAACAACCCGACAAATGCCGCTCCAAGCGCCGAGACGATGAAAACCACGGCGTGGACCCGGCCGAGCCTGATGCCGGAGAGCAGGGCCGCCGCCTGGCGGTTACCGATCGCATACACGCGGCGCCCGAACGGCAAGCGACGCAGTGCAAGCATCGCCAACGCCGCACAGAACGCCCACACCAGGAATGCCACAGGGAACCCGCCCAGGTTGCCAACCGCAAGAAAGTGGGCGACGGAGGGGACGTGCGTCGTGGGCGCCGCGGCATTGCTGTAGAGCAGCGCAACCCCTTGCAGCAGAAGGTTGACCGCCAGCGTCCAGATCAACGAGTGTACGCGCAGCACGTAGACGCCAAGTGTGTTCAGCAATCCAACCGCGACGCCGAGCACGATCACCACGAGGAAAGCAACCCATTGCGAGCCGTAATGCGCCGCGAGATTGGTTCCCAGGATGGCCGAAAGCGTGAGCGTCCATGGCACCGAAAGGTCGATCTGGCCGATCAGGACCGCCAAGGTCTGGCCGATCGCGATCAATCCAAGGAAGGTTGCCTGCACGAGCTGAAGCCGCATCGTACCCCAGCTCAGGAACTCGCGATTAACCGCAACACATCCAAGATAGACGGCGAGCAGGATGAGATAGGAGAGCAGCACGCGCCGCACGCCCGGCGAAAGCCGCGCCGCAAGGGAGGCTTGGAGGGTCGGCGCTGCCGCACCTGTCACGCGGTTCATTGGCGCAAAAGGGTGAGCCAGCTCGACGATCGAAGCACCCGGAGGCCCCCGAGGCCGAGCACCAGCATCAGGATCAGCCCCTCAATGAAATCCTGCCAGAACGCGGACACATTGAAGACGCCAAGTGCGCTAATAATAGTCGACAGGACGAAGCTGCCGAGAATGGCTCCGATCACTGTGCCGCGCCCGCCCATCAGCGAGACTCCCCCGAGAACCGCAGCGGCCAGCGAATTCAAGGTGTAGACGCCACCGATGGTGGGATCACCGGACGTCGTCTCGGCGGCCAGCAAAAGTGCGGCGACGGCCGCGAACAGTCCTGCCAGCATGTAGCTTGCCAAGGCGACACGTCGCACCGGAAGTCCGGAAACGCGTGCGCTCTCCGCGTCGTCCCCGATTGCTGTGATGAAACGGCCAAGCCGCGAACCGAATACCGGGACCCACACCACAAGCACCGTTCCGGCAAGCAACACGATCGAGAACGGTAAAGGACCCCAGTTGCCGGTGAGTGCGGTCGCGAACGAAGCCGGGATGGAGCCGCCCGGGCGCGGCAGAATGATCAACGCAGTGCCGGCGAAGACGAACGACGTGCAAAATGTGGCGATCAGCGGTTCAATGCGTCCGTAGGCAACGACAAAACCATTGAAGGCGCCCATGGCCAAGCCGATCAGCAGCGCGGCTACAACCACCCAGGCAATACCGACCACGCTGCTGCCCATCGTGGTGGCCGCGAAGCAGTTGATCAGTGTGATCTCCGCGCCGATCGAGAGGTCGAGGCCCGCGGTCAGCAACACGATCGTCTGGCCCACCGCCGCCAGTGCGAGAGCAACCGAGACATTGGCAAGGCTGGCGAGGCCGAAGGGCGAGAGGATCAGGGGCTGGCGTGTTGCATAAAGCGCGATAATCACGACAAGGCCGATTGCGCAGGAAATCGGCCCGACGTGCTTTTCGAGCGTGAGGTGCCGTAGCACCCCCGCCTCAGGCAGCTTCACGCGTCACCTCGCGGAACGACAAATCGAGAATGCTCTGTTCGGTGATCTCCTTTCCTTCGAGCGTGCCGGAAATTCTTCCTTCCCGGAACACCAGTACCCGCGAGCAGAGTGCCGGAAACTCGGAGATGTCAGTCGAATAGAACAGCACGCCCTTGCCTGCCTGGGCGAGTTCGCGAATCACGTTGAAGAGACTTTCTCGTGCCCCGGCGTCGACCCCGCGCGTCGGGTCGCAAAACACATAAACGGCTGCCTCGCGAGCCAGCCACTTCGCGACTACGACCTTCTGCTGGTTGCCTCCGCTCAGGCTGCCGAGAGCGATCCCAGGGCTTGCCGCGCGAACGTCGAGCCGGTGCATGAGCACGCTGACCAGCGCCGCCTCCCGCACCGGGCTCAGCAGGAAAAAACGGCAGAGCCGCTCGAGCACGGTGATCGCGATATTCTGCGAAACCGAAAGGCCGAGGAATCCTCCGAGACTCTTGCGGTCGTCGGGAATAAAGGCGATGCCGGACCTGATCGCCTGGCGCGGCCGGTGCGGCCGGAGCTCGCGGCCGGCCAGCGCGACCCGGCCGTCGAGCCCGCGACGGAACAGCCCGAAGAGAGCGAACAGCACCTCCTTCTGACCGTGGCCTTCGAGCCCCGCGAGACCGAGCACTTCGCCCGAGTGGAGCACGAAATCGACCCCGGCAAAGTGGCGCGCCAGTGTCAGCCCCTCGACGATGAGGGATGGCGTGGCTGGCCCCGCAGGGCGCCGCGTTGGCTCCGCCTTATCCCCTGCCCGCCAGCTCTCCCCCAGCATCAGCGCGAGAGCCCGCTCGCGGCTGAACTCCCCGGAGGCAAAGCCCCCAACCTTCTCACCACTGCGCAGGATCGAGACCCGATCGGCGATCCGCTCGATCTCGCCAAAACGGTGCGAGATGAAGACAATCGCCGCCCCCTGCGCACGGAGCCGGCCGATCACCGTCATCAACCGCTCAACTTCGGTAACCGACAACGCCGAGGTCGGCTCGTCCAGGATCAACACATCCGGCTGGACCGAAAGGGCCTTGGCGATCTCCACGAGTTGCCTTTGCGCAAGTGAAAGCTCATCCACCGGCGTGCCGGGGTCGATATCTGCCGCACCGAGGCCCTCGAGCAACTCGGCGGTTCGCCCGCGCAGCGCCGTTCGATCGATCCAAACGCCCCCGTGGCGTGGTTCCTGGCCGATCAGAATGTTGGCGGCGACGCTGAGGCTGGGGAACAGTGACAGCTCCTGATGGACGGTCGCGATTCCCGCCGCCAGTGCCGCCCGCGGGGTGGCAAAGCGCACCGGCCGGTCACGCATGCGCATTTCGCCCGCATCCGGCTGCTCGATACCTGAGAGCAATTTGACGAGCGTGCTCTTGCCGGCACCATTGGCGCCCAGCAGCGCGTGGACCTCGCCAGGGTAGAGCGACAAGCCCACGGCGCTGAGCGCAACGACACCGCCAAACCGCTTGCCAAGCCCAACCGCGGTCAGGACCGGCGCTTCAGTCATCACAGCGGCCACCTAGTGTCCTGCCCCCGTCGCCTGCTGCCATGGGCAGCAAGCGAAACGGGATGAGCAAGTCACTGAAAACAAAGGGTTGGTGTGCCGCCTAAGCATGCTCGTCGTGGGTCACAAGCGCGAGAGCCGGTACACGAGCCTACCCCGCCGCCCCGTCCACCTCAGAGCCAGCTACTTCACCACATCAGTGACAGGGATGTGGATGCCACACTGCGGTATGTTGATATTGGTCACGAAGCTGTTCGGCTGATCAGGAAAATAATTGACCCCCGCCTTCATTTCGCTCGTTGTCACGGGATCGAGGGGGATGTTTGCGTCGCGTGGCACAGCCTGCCCGGCTAGCACGGCGATCGCGGCGCGCATGCCGGCTGCGACCAGCGCGGGCGATTGGCCGATGACCAGTGCCGGCACCTTGTGCTGCACGGCCGATATCATGAATCCGTTGTCCGATTCACTTGTCATCGGCACAAGCTTCGCGTGCGTCTGCAGGAACGCCTGCAGGGTCCCGGTCATTCCCTCGGTGCCCCAGACCCCGACAAAATCGTGATTCGTGGCCAGCGCATCTGCGGCGACCTTCTGGTTCGTTCCAACGTCCCAGTTGCCATAGACCTGCACCGTATGGATGTCCGGATACTTCTTGAATACGGCCATCGCTCCGTCGCCCTGGTCGTCGTCAACGGGGGTTCCAGCCAGGCCGCGCACCATCAGAATCTTGCCCTTGCCGCCGGTCTCCTTGGCAAGGAATTCGGCCCAAAGCCGCCCCATCTCGTACTGGTTCTCATTGACATTGATCGCTTCTTTGGTCGTCACCGTATTATCGAATGCGACGACGAGAATGCCATGCTGAACCGCCTGGTTGATCACGCTGTTCAGGCCCGACGGTGTCGAAGCCTCGATAACGATGGCGTCGTAGCCGCTGAGGATCATCTGGCGGACCTGCGCCACCTGCTCGGCCACGTTGTTTCCGGCGTTCCGGATGTCGAACTTGGCAAGATATTTGGCGACCTGAGGCTGCTTCGCGTACGCCTTCGCGATGTTCAGCATCTCGGTGCGCCAGTTATTGCCGTAATAGGAATTGCTGAAGGCGATCTTGTACGGTCCCGCCTTAGCCTTCTGCTGCACCATGGGGGTTTCCGGCGCCTGCTTCAGAAAGCATTCCGCAAGGCTCTTCTGGGCAATGAAATCATTCGCGTGTGCACCACTCGACGCGGCCAGCAAGGCGCCCGCCGCAACTACGAAAGCAAAAGAACTGCGCATCCCTCCACTCCTCCCGGTTTGGCTCCCGGATGCATCTGATCCGAAAGCGTTGACACTCCTACGCCCCGTGCAAGCTTACGCCCCGTGCAAGCTTACGCTCCGTGCAAGCTTACGCCCCGTGCAAGCTTACGCCCCGTGCAAGCTTACGCACCATGCAAGCTTACGCACGATGCAAGCTTACGCACCATGCAAGCGCCGCAATCCACCCTCCGGACGCGCGCTTGCAATATCTTCATCGCCTGTGGTTTTCGCGTATCGCGTGTTGGCTCCGGCGCCTGACGGCGCGCGGGCCAGCCGTAGCGCGAACTCGATCGCGTCAACCAGACTTTGCTCGCTCGCAATTCCCTTCCCCGCGATATCGAACGCAGTGCCGTGATCAACCGAGGTGCGAACGAGCGGCAGCCCGAGCGTGATATTGACCCCGTTCAGGGCGCTCCACCCACCACTCGAAGGGTCAACGGCAAAGCCGAGCAATTTGACCGGTATATGCCCCTGATCGTGGTACATCGCAACGACCGCATCGAACTGGCCCGCGTGCAGCTTGACGAAGACCGTATCGCCTGGAACCGGGCCCTCCACGTCATAACCATCCGCGCGCAGCCGTTGCAGAGCAGGCGCGGTGATGTCGATATCCTCCCGACCGAACAGGCCGTTTTCGCCGGCGTGCGGATTGAGCGCGGCGACGCCAATACGCGGACGTGCAATATCGAGGCGGCGCAAGGCATCGGCGGTCAGCTCCACCACACGGCGCAGGCGCGGTTCGGTCAGGTATCGCGGCACATCAGCCAGCGCGACATGGGTGGAGATATGGCTCACGCGCATGAGGCCATGGGCAAGCATCATCACGGAATCGCGCGACCCGGTCAGCGCGGCAAGCAGCTCAGTGTGGCCGCTATAGTGGTGGCCTGCGAGGTTGAGCGCTTCCTTGTTGATTGGCGCGGTCGAGATCGCATGCACCTGCCCCGCCATCGCCATCCGCACCGCCGCAGCGATCGCCTGATAAGCAACCTCTCCTGCCGCCGCCGAGACTTCACCAGGAACGATGCCGGATGCCGCGAGGCCAAGGTCGAGCACCGCGAAAGGCGGCCACGATGCGGTCGCGGGCTCTTGCGGAACGGCAACGAATGGGTATTCGACGCCGAGACGCTCAGCCGCTTCGGCGAGGCACCACGCGGCCCCTGTTACGACCAGCGCCAGTTCGCGCGCTGCCACGCGGCTCCGCAGGCGTGATGCCGCTTTCAACACGATTTCCGGGCCAATACCGGCCGGATCGCCCATCGTGATCGCGATCCGAGGAATCGCCACCGAGCTCCCTCCCGATCAACCGAATGCACAGGCTGCATCCAACTTCGCCTCGACCGTAACCGCGGATCCGGGGCGGGTCAATACATACCAATTTTAGTGATAGAATTTGGAACATCCGGTTGAAAGGCAAGTCTGAGTGGCGGCAGCATCGCTGGCCTGGTGACGTACCGAGGCGCCAAAGAGGCGCCGAAAAAAATCCGCCTCCCCGAACGCGCCGGATCGGGAGAGAAGAGACACACCGTGCCAGATGCCGCCGGCAATCCGAGAACGGGGCACGCCCGGAAGCCATTCCCCCTCGAGCAGGAGCGCCTCTGCCCCGACGACTTGGCACACGAGAGACAACGTCTCGCCGCCGATCACCACGAGACGCACGGGCAGACGGAGGTGCGGCAGAATCGCGGCGAGGCGCCGTTGGATGGTGCCACTCGCCGCGGGCCGAGACAGGCCACCCAAGTGGTGAAAAGAGATGATGCAGGGCACCCGACCGATCGTCCGGTCGATCCGGGCGATCGCTCCCGTGGCATCTGAGCCCGGAGCAACCACGATCGCAGCTTGCGATGGCAATGCCGCGATCTGACCGCGGGCCACCGCGTGGTCCGAGCCGACGATCACGAGCGGTGGTGACGCATCCAACGTAATCGCGGGCGGCGGGCAGCCGCTCAGAGCGCGGGCAAGGCCTGCGCTGCCGCACCAGAGCACACGCCCGTCGATCGCGCGCGCTGCAGCCACCACCAGCGCGTTGAGATCGGCGTCGCACACCGCATCGCAAATCAACACGCTACCTGGGTCGGCATGCGGCAGCGTACCCGCGGGCACCAGTATCGCCCGCAACCCGACCGCTCCAAGTGCGGCGTGCGGGATCACCGGCAGAACATGCATCTGCCCATCCGGGCCGGGCGCAATCTGGCGCCCACGTTCCGTGCATCGTCGTTGCGCGGGGAAGGCAGGTGCGAAAATGCAGGTACGGCCGGGCAACGCGGCGAGGACCCGGGCCAACTCCACGGGCCAGTTCCCGCGCAGGAGGCTATCGACCTTAAGAAACGCGATGTCCGCATCGGCGAGAAACGGCGCCGTTGGCGGGAGGCTTGCAGCAGCGGCAGGTTCGAGCTCACGGCTCCCGGTGCTGATTGCCGCGCTGGCGTCAGGCTCAATATCGCCCGCGCCTGCGTCCGGGGCCAGTAGAACGGGAAATCCGGGTACATCGAGCGCGAACTGGACCGCCGCATCGAGCGCACCGGTCAAGTCGTCGGCAACGAGCCTGACGACGGTCATTGCCCTTGTTCCATGCGGGGTAGCTTGACCACCGTGACCGCGATCCCAAGCTCGCGCGCCGCCTGCCCGACACTCGGATCGACACGATCATCGGTAACCAATGCACTGATTTCCGAAAGGTCGCAGATCGTGCAGAACGCGGGGCAACGGAACTTGCTCGAATCGGCAAGCAGCACGACCCGTCGTGCCGCCTTGATCATCGCCCGCTTCATCGCAGCGATCTCGATCGACGTGTCGGTAATCAGGCGGCCGCTCACCGTATGTGTGCCGAGAAGAACAACATCGGCATGGAGCGAAGCGAGAAACGCCCGCCCAGGATCGCCGATCAGGCTGAGCGAACCATGACGGATGGTACCGCCGAGGACGAGTACGCGGATCGCTTCAGATTGTGCGAGCACCTGGGCGATGCCGAGATCGTTGGTAACCGCGGTGAGAGAGATGGCGCGGGCAACTACCGCCCGCGCCGCGCAGAGCACCGTCGTACTGCTGTCGAAAATCACGCTTTCGCCCGGCGTCAGCATCTCGGCCGCAGCGGCCCCGATCAGCCGCTTTTCAGTTCGCGCGAGCTGCGCCGCCAAGCCGGCCGCCGGCTCGAATGTCGCAAACGGGTCGGCGGGCAGCACCGCGCCACCGCGCGCTCGCCTCAGGGCATGCCGCGCCTCGAGCCTTTCAAGATCGCGGCGGATCGTTGACGTCGAGGTGCCGATCGCCTTCGCAAGGTCGTGGATCGTCGCCGCGCCGTGCTGGCGGATATGCCCGAGAATTAAAGCATGGCGCTGGACCGGCATCCGATCGCGCTGACGAGGTTGCGGTGACGTGGCTTCTACCCCCCTGCCCGAACGGCCATTCAGATCATGACCCTCTCGCTTCTCGAGGTGGACTGTCGAGAAACCGGTAGGATGGCCGGAGCGGCACCGCAGTGACAATGGCCGGGGCCGGTCGGCCGCGCGCTTGCCGAGCCGCCTCTCGCGACCCCCGTTGCTCGCCTTCGGACCCGGGAACCCGTGTCCTGCCGCGCTGCCGCCTTCAGGACCGCTCGGCGATGGCCTCGGCCGCGGCCTCCCGCGGGGCTGCAGGCAATGGCTTCCGCCACTCCTCGAAGCGCTGGAGCAGGACGAAGAAGGATGGCACGAACAGCACGGCAAGGCACGTCGAGGCCAGCATCCCGGTTGCCACCGTGATGCCAATCGACTTGCGCGATGCCGCTCCGGCACCGGTTGCGAGCACCAGCGGCATCACACCAAGAATGAACGCAATCGAGGTCATCAGGATCGGGCGAAAGCGCTTGTGGGCTGCCTCGACGGCCGCTTCGAGGATTGTCTTGCCGTGCAGAAGACGCTCTTCCCGCGCCACTTCGACGATCAGAATGGCGTTCTTGGCCGAGAGGGCGATCAGCAGGATGAGACCGATCTGAACGTAGAGGTTGTTCGCAAGCCCAAGTGACGCAAGCGCGATCGCCGGGCCGATCAGTGAGAGCGGCACGGCGAGAATAACCGAAATGGGCGCGAGCCAGCTTTCATACTGCCCCGCCAGCACGAGATAGACGAGCAGGAGGCCGAGCGCGAAGATGTAGATGATCTGGTTGCCGACGATGATCTCCTGGTACGACATCGCCGTCCAGTCATATCCGGTACCGGGCGGCAGTACGTGCGTTGCAAGATCGCCCATGACCGCAAGCGCCTGGCCGGAACTGTGGCCGGGCGCCGGGGCGCCGGCGATGGTCGCCGCCGGGTAGAGATTGTACAGCGTGACCAGGGCTGGCCCGACAGTCGGCGCGCTGTCCAGCACGGCGCCGAGCGGCACCATCGTCCCCTCTTCGTTGCGCACCTTGAGCTGCACGATGTCGCTCGGCCGTGCCCGGAACGGCCCGT
The DNA here is from genome assembly GCA_050730175.1 of Acetobacteraceae bacterium. Taxonomy (GTDB): domain Bacteria; phylum Pseudomonadota; class Alphaproteobacteria; order Acetobacterales; family Acetobacteraceae; genus JAKAWQ01. The sequence continues at coordinate 37,305 of JBOHMN010000548.1, forward strand.
CCGCCTGCGTATACACCTGGAACACGCGGCCGAACTTGATGAACTGGCCAACGTAACTCGAGCCCAGATAGCTGCTGAGCGTCGAAAAGACTTGCCCGACAGACACGTGCAGACGTTCCGCCTTGGTGCGATCGACGTTCACCTGGATAGCCGGCGAATCGGCGCGAAACGAGCTGTTGAGCCGCTGCAGGCTGCTCTGCGCATTGCCGTCGACGACGATCGTGCGGGTCAACGCCTGCAGCTTGTCGAAATCCTGACTGCCGTCCCGAAGCTCCACCATCATCGTGAAGCCGCCGGAATTGCCGATTCCCTGAATGGGCGGTGGTACCAGCACGAATGCAGAGCCACTCGAGAACCCTGCCAGCGCCTTCGTCAAATGCCCGTATATCGCGCGCAGGCTCTCCTTTGGCCCGCGCTGGCTCCAGTCCTTCAGGATGACGTAGGCAACCCCGCCATTCGCGAGAGTTGCCGAATTGTCCAAAATCGAAATACCGCTGACGGTGATCACATGCTCGACCCCGGGGATTGCAGCGGCAATTTTCTGCACTCCGGCAAGTGCATGGTTGGTTCGCTCGAGCGATGCGCCATTGGGAAGCTGGACGCCGACCAGGAGATAGCCCTGGTCCTCGTTCGGCAGGAAGCCGGTCGGCACGCGCGCAATGCCGAACAGACCCACGAGCATCAGAACGATCGCGATCAGAACCATCACGCCGCTGTGGCGTGTCATGGAGCCGATCAGCCGTACGTAAGGGCGCTCGATCCTGGCATAGCCAGCGTTAAAGCCGCGGTAGAAAAAGTTGCGCCGCTCCGGTGGAACCGGGGGCCTCAGCCAGAGTGCGCACTGCGTCGGCTTGAGCGTCGCCGCGTTGATCGCGCTGATCAGCGCGGTCGCAGCAATGACGAGGGCGAACTGGGCGTACATCTGGCCGGTCAGGCCGGGCAGGAAAGCGGCCGGCACGAAGACCGACATCAGCACCAGCGTGATGCCGATAATCGGGCCGAACAGCTCGCGCATCGCCTGAACGGCAGCCTCTCGTGCGGTCAGCCCACGTTCAATGTGATGCGCTGCCCCCTCGACCACGACAATCGCGTCATCGACGACGATGCCGATAGCGAGAACAATCGCGAACAGAGTCGAGAGGTTGATCGTGAACCCGAGAGCGGCCATTGCGGCAAAGGCGCCGATGATTGTTACCGGCACGGTGGTGGCCGGCACCAGGCTCGCCCGCCAGTCCTGGAGGAAGACCACGATCACCAGCAGCACCAGGATGCCGGCCTCGATCAGGGTCTTGTAAACCTCGTGGATCGACGCCGAGACGAAACGCGTGGTGTCGAACGGGATGGACCACACGAGGCCTGGCGGGAAACTTTTCGCCAGGTTCTGCATCGTCGTCGTCACTTCTTGCGCGACCTGGAGCGCGTTGGCACCCGGCGTCTGGTAGATGGCGATGCCGGCGGACGGATGGCCATCAAACGTGAATGCCTGGCCGTAGGTCTGCGCGCCAAGCTCGACACGCCCGACATCCTTGACGCGGACGATCTGCCCGCCGGCGCCCTGGCCGGACTTGATCACGATGTTGGCAAACTCAGCCGGATCCGTGAGCCGACCCTGAACGTTCACCGTGTACTGAAAAGTCTGGCCCTGCGGTGCCGGCGGCGCTCCAATCTGGCCGGCCGTGACCTCCGCGTTCTGTTTTTTGATCGCGTCGATCACGTCAGCCGGAGTGAGCTTGAAGGCCTGCAGCTTGGTCGGATCGAGCCAGATACGCATCGCGTACTGCCCCGCACCGAACACCGTCACGTTGCCCACCCCGGGAAGGCGTGACAGTTCGTTGACGAGGTTGATGGTCGCGTAGTTGCTGAGGAAGAGGCTGTCGTACTGGCCCTTATTGCCGACGAGGGTGACGATCTGAAGAATCGCAGTAGAGCGCTTCTGGACCGTTACGCCCTGCTCCTGCACGGCCGGTGGCAGGGAGGCGAGCACGCTTGCCACCTTGTTCTGGACAAGCACCTGAGCGAAATCGAGGTTCGTGCCAATTCTGAACGTCACTGTCAGCGTGTAGCTGCCGTCCGCGGCGCTGGTGGACTGCATGTAGAGCATGCCCTCGACGCCGTTCACCGCCTGTTCGATCGGCAGTGCGACGTTCCGCATCACGGTGACCGCGCTCGCCCCCGGATAGCGCGTGGTCACCTGGACGGTCGGCGGAACGACGTTCGGGTACTGCGCGACCGGCAACTCGAGCAGTGCGACGCCGCCGATCAGCACGAACAGAATCGCCAGCACATTGGCGAGGACAGGACGTGCAATGAAGAACTTCGAGATCATCGGGCACGTTCCGCCGTCACTTGCTAGGCTGGCCCCGCTCAGCGATCATCGTGAGCTTGGGCGCGACCACCTCGCCAGGGATCGCCCGGCTTCCGCCTTCCACGATCACCTTGTCTGACGGCGCAAGCCCGGCCGTGACGATGCGAAGGTTGCCTTGCTGCTGCCCGAGCGTGACGCGGCGCTGCTCAGCCTTATCGCCGGAACCAAGCACGAGTACGTAGGCACCCTGCTGGTCGGTCGCCCAGGCCGTATCCGGGATCAGCAGCGCGTCGTGGAGCTTCCCTTCCGGGACGCGCACGCGCACGAAAAAGCCAGGCAGCAGGGCGTGGTTCGCGTTCGCGAAGCGCGCGCGCACCATCAGCGTGCCGGTCGAAGGGTCGACGTCCGGTGAGACATAGTCGAGCACACCGTGGTGCGGATAGCCGGTCTCGTTGGCGAGGCCGACATCGATCGGCACTTCACCAAGCTTGGCGCGTGTCAGTCCCTTCGCCTGCATCGCAGCCCGAATGCGCAGCACGTCCTGTTCGGGAAGATTGAAGGTGACGTAGATCGGATCGAGCGAGATGATCGTGGCAAGCTTGGTGGGACCGGTCTCCCCGACCAGCGCCCCGACCGCCTCGAGATGCGTTGTCACGACGCCGTCAAAGGGAGCATTGACGCGCGTATAGCTGAGGTTGATCGCGGCAGTCGCAAGATTGGCCTCGTCCTGCTGCACGACCGCCTGATCGGAGTCGCGCTTGGCGCGTGCCACGTCGAGCTTGGATTGCGAGGCGAAGTTCTGGGAGGCGAGCTGGGACTGGCGGGCGAACTCGGCCTGCGCCTGTACCAGCTCGGCCTTGGCCGCCGTAAGCTGCCCTTCCGCCTGCTGCTGCTTGGCCTGGTAGGGAGGGGGCTCGATCACAAAAAGGTTGGTGCCCTCGGTGACATAGGCGCCATCCTTGTAGTTGATTTCTTGGAGAAATCCCGGCACCCGGGCGACCAGATTCACCTGGTTAATGGAAACCACATTGCCCGTAACGTCGAGATAGAGGGTAACGTTCCTGGTGAGCGGCGTCGCCACGCCGACCTGGGGCGGCGGCGGCGCGACATAGTGATTCTGTTGCTTGCACCCCGACAGCAAAAAGACAGTTGCGAGTATCAGAGCGAAAGGCCCGCTCAGGCGTCTACGGCGCATCTCATCCCTGAACGGTGATCCCTTTGGCGCCCCTGCCGCAGAGCTCCGGCTCGCGGTCTCGGCCAGCCACTCCCGGAGCGTTATAAGCAGCATATCCTTCGCTTCGCAAGCGATCCCATTCGAAAGCGCGCCCGCCTCGAGCATGACGCCGGGCGGGATGGCAGCGGCACGGCGCCATCGCTCCGGAGGTGGGGCGGCCCGGATACGGCGGAGCGCGCAATGAATTACCCCATTCTCGCCTGATTGTGCGCCATGTCTCGCCTTTTTTACCGCCGAGGTAGAGTGCGGCTGGATGCCTCCCCAGCCTTGGTGTGCAGAGGAGCCACACGGTGGCCGGCATGCCGACAGACTGGACCCGCACCGGCCAACCCCCGGCTCGGTGCGGGTCTTTTCATTTCGCCCCTCTACCTACCTACCTGCGCTATTGTTCGCGTTGCCACCGGCGGTCCCAGCCGCAACCGCCTCGCGGTCCCACACCATGCGCGACGCAGCGGCGCAGAGGGATTGGCCCGGGGAAGGCGGTCCGCGAGCAACAGGAAGGAGGTGCAGCCATGTTGATATCCGACGTCCTGAGCGCCAAAGGTCGCACCGTGGTCACCGCGACAGAGGCGGAAAGAGTGAGCGACGTGGTGCGCCGTCTGGCGGAAAACCGGATCGGCGCCGTCGTGGTGCAGGACCAGTGGATGCGCCCGGTCGGAGTCTTCTCCGAGCGGGATTTCATCAACGCAATCCCTGAGCACGGTGCAGCCGCGCTCGACCTTCAGGTGCGTGAGCTGATGAGCGCGCCCATTATCAGTTGCCGCTCGTCCGATCGCCTCGACGCCGTGCTGATGACGATGACATTGCACAAGATCCGCCACGTTCCGGTGATCGAGGAGCAGGCGCTCGACGGCATCGTCAGCATCGGCGATCTTGTGAAGCATCGGCTCGACGAGAAAGAACTCGAGGCCAATGTGCTGCTGGATATCACCCGCATGCGGTCATAGAGCGGATCGCGCTTGGCTGGAACCCGAGAGAGGTTCCAGGAGCGCGTGAATCCGCTCGATAAGATAAAGTAGAGCATGTTCAGTCAACCGGAACATGCTCTCATCTCGTCCGGCGCCCGGCGACATCGCGGCGAAACCGGACTCCGCCGGACTGGCAGCGTGCGACCGCTTGACGCAGGGGACCCTGACACTTCCCGGCCAGCGGCGGCCTTCCATCTTCCGACCGTCTGGGCCACAGCATGTCCAGGTTGACTGAACATGATCCCTGTTTGTTTTCTCGAGCAATTTCATCACCCTGACCGGCATCTGGGTAACCGGGGCAAAACCTGGGGCGGGGCGGCGCTGGGATCAGGCGTGGTGACCGCGGCAGCGGACGAGGTCAGGGAGGTAGGGCACGTTTGGGCAGGCTGGGACGGCGAGCCCGGCGCCGAGATAGTCCCAGAAGGCGATGCCGAGCTTGCGGCAGGTCTTGGCGAGGCCAAGGAAGGCGTCGCGGCGGTCGCGGCCAGTGTTGCTTTTGGTACCGCCGCTGACGTGGCGCTTGGTGACCTGGCAGCGGATATCGTTTTCCGAGCCGTTGGTATTGAGTGGGATTTCTGGGCGGTCGAGCACCAGCAGCAGCTCGGATTTGTTGGCGTGCAGCCGTTGCAGCAGATGGTCGAGGGTGGCGAAGTCGGTGCGGCGGCGAGGCGGCTGATGACCGGGCCGGCCAAGGCGCGCTCCCGCATGTAAGCGAGCGCCGGCCTCGTTGATCACGTAATCGCTGTGCCCGGCCCGCAGGAACTCGAGAAAGTTCGACCGGCTCTTGCTCGTTGAGGGCATAGCTGAATCCGGCGCCTGCCTTGTCCATCGCGATGTCGACCAGGCGCCATGCGGTGGGAGCGCGAGACCTTGCCGCGCCTAATTTCATCAGCATCTCCTCGCGCGGAGCTTGCATTGCGGCGAGTTCCCGCAGCCGCTTCCACAACCACTTGAGTTGCCGCCTGCGCATCGCACGCTCTTTGCTTGCGCGATCGGCACTCTCGGCGAACACAGTAACTGCCCAGGTCCCCGTTGGCGTGCCCAGGTAGCCATCGTTGCCGAGGGCTGTAGGCGAGTTTGCGACCAACAAAGACCTTCTTTCGGCTCAAAATCGTCTGTAGGGCGCTTTTCCGGCGCCTACCTGGGCAGTTACCGAACACATAGAGTTCGCCGTCCTCAGCCAGCAGTTTGACTGAGACACCCGGTCGAGCC
>JBOHMN010000549.1:0-5618 GCA_050730175.1 Acetobacteraceae bacterium
GCATAGCGCTATGCAGGATTTCGGAGGTCGGCCCGCCCAGCATGTCGTGCAGCAGGTCGACGGCGTGCATGCGGACCATCACTGGCTCGGGTCCGGCGGGATCGCCCTTCAGCAGCACGAGGTGCTCGGCGTACTCGACGGTGTTGGCGTAGACCAGAAGGCGCCATTCGCCACCCTCGGCGTGATGGAGCACGCCTTCCGCGACGCGCCGGACGAGCCGTTCGGTGCGCCTTCTGTAGGCGATCAGGTCGGCGATCGTGCCGAGCTTGAAATTGTAGTGCTGAGCGAACGCGACGAGATCGGCAAGCCGCGCCATGGTGCCGTCGTCGTTCATGATTTCGCAGACGACGCCTGAGGGGTTGAGCCCGGCGAGGCGGGCGATATCGACGGCGGCCTCGGTATGGCCCGCGCGCACGAGCGAGCCGCCCTCGCGCGCCACCAAGGGGAATACGTGACCGGGGGTGACGATGTCGTCGCGGTTTTTCTCCGAATTGATGGCGACGGCGATGGTGTTGGCGCGGTCGGCGGCGGAAATTCCCGTGGTGACGCCCTCGCGCGCCTCGATCGAGACGGTGAAGGCGGTCTGCTGACGGGAGCGGTTGGCGGGGCTCATCAGCGGCAGGCCGAGCTGCTCGATACGATGGCGGGTGAGGGCGAGGCAGATCAGGCCGCGCGCATGGCGGGCCATGAAGTTGACATTCTCAGGCGTCGCAAACTGCGCCGGGACGATGAGGTCGCCTTCGTTTTCCCGGTCTTCGTCGTCAACCAGAATGAACATGCGACCGGCCCGCGCTTCTTCGATCAGCTCCTCGGTGCGCGAGAGATAGTCGGTGAACGTTGCGGTCTTCATTGTGTCTCCGCGAAGCGGGCTGCGTAGCGGGCGAGCATATCGGCCTCCAGATTGACGCTGTCGCCTGGGGCGAGCCAGCCGAAACGTGTGACCTCTGCCGTGTGCGGGATGATATTGACGGAGAAATCCTCCCGGCTCACCGCGTTGACCGTGAGCGAGACGCCATCGACCGCGATGCTCCCCTTGACGGCAACGAAGCGGGCCAGGGCGGGCGGAATGGCGATGCGCCAGCGCACCGAGCCCTGTTCCGGGATCGCTTGCAGGGCGCGGCCCCTCGCGTCCACGTGGCCGAAGACGAGATGGCCGCCGAGCTCGTCGCCGATCCGGAGGCTCCGTTCGAGATGGATGCGCTCACCGGGGCGCCAAGCGCCGAGGGTGGTGCATTGCAGCGTCTCGGCCGAGACGTCGGCGGCGAACCAGTCCGGACCGACGGCTGTGACGGTGAGGCAGCATCCGGAGCAGGCGATCGAGGCGCCGATCGGGATTGCCGCGGCATCCGGCCAGGGCGTGGCGATGGTCAGGCGCATGTCGCGGCCGGCACCATCGTGCGCGATGTCGCGAACCGTGCCGAGGGCGGTGATGATGCCGCTGAACATCGCTTATAGGAGCCTGGCTCAGGCGGGGCAGACGAAGTCGCTGAGCATGTCCGCGCCGAGGTTCATGGTGCGGCGGTGGCGGAAACGGGGCATGGCGGCGAGATCGGCGATGCCGAGCGCGGCCATGGCGGGCCAGGCGTCGGCGCCGAGAAGCGCCGGAGCTTGGAACCAGACGAGGCGGTCGACCAGATCGGCGGCGAGGAGGCTCGCGGCCAGAGCGGCGCCGCCCTCGGCGAGAATAGAGGTCAAGCCGGTTTCGGCGAGGAGAGCGAGGGCAGCCGGGAGATCGATCCCCGCTGCGGCGGCGGGAACTGCGATCAGCCGCACGCCTGCGCCGGTGAAGGCATCTTTCAACGTGGGGTCTGCCGTGGTCGCGTGGAGGAGCCAGGTTGGCTGCTCCCGGGCGGTGGCGACGAGACGGGAAGAAGGCGGCGTTCTCAGCATGCTGTCCGCGACGAGGCGGACGAGCGGACGGGAGCGGAAGCCTGGGATGCGGCAGGAGAGTTCTGGATCGTCGGCGCGGACGGTGCCGACGCCGACGAGGACGGCGTCGTGGCGGCCGCGCAGCGCGTGCGCGGCGCGCCGTGCCGGTGCACCCGTGATCCAACGGCTTGCCCCGCTTGCGGTCGCGATCCGCCCGTCGAGAGTGGAGGCAAGTTTCAGTGTCACGCTCGGGCGGCCGCGCCGCACACGGCTGAAGAAGCCGGCGGCGACGTCTTCTGCTTCCGCCGCGAGCAGGCCCTCGTCGACCACGATCCCGCCGGAGCGCAGGCGCAGCACGCCCTGACCGTTGACGCGCGGATCGGGGTCGCGCACGGCGGCGAAGACGCGGGCGATGCCGGCGGCGAGCATTGCGTCGGTGCATGGGGGTGTCCGGCCGAAGTGGCAGCAGGGCTCGAGGGTCACATAGGCAACGGCGCCGCGTGCGCGTTCCCCTGCCATGGCTAGCGCCCGGGCCTCGGCGTGGGGGCGGCCACCCGGAGCGGTTGCACCCTGGCCTACGACCCGGCCTTCCCGGACCAACACGCAGCCGACGGGGGGGTTCGGCCAAGTGACGCCCTGGCCGCGCCGGGCGAGGCCCAGCGCCGCCTGCATGAAGGCACGATCAGCCGCCGCCTGCGTCACGGCTGTTCGCCGAGCGCGCCGACAAAGGTGCCGAAATCCTTGGCCTCGCGGAAATCGCGATAGACGCTGGCGAAGCGCACGTAGGCGACCACGTCGACCTCCTTCAGGGTTTCCATGACGAGTTCGCCGATCTGCTTGGAGGTGATATCGCTCTCGCCGCTTGCTTCCAGCTTGCGGACGATGCCGTTCAGGATGCGCTCGATGCGCTCTTCGTCGACCGGGCGTTTGCGCAGGGCGATGCGGATCGAACGGGCGAGCTTCTCGCGCTCGAACGGCACGCGCCTGCCGTTGGACTTGATGACAACGAGTTCGCGGAGCTGGACGCGCTCGATCGTCGTGAAGCGTTGGCCGCAGGCGGTGCAGGCGCGACGGCGGCGGATCGCCGCCCCGTCCTCGGTGGGGCGGCTGTCTTTGACGGCGGTATCGACCTGGCCACAGAACGGGCAGCGCATCGGAATCATCGGGGCAGCAGAACGGCGGGGGCTGTAACACGGCACAAGAGCGGGCGAAACGGGAGGACTGGTCGCGGCACGGTGCGGGTCCTATGGAGCGCTGCTCGTCGCGAGCGGAAGGAGTGCTCAGCATGACCGTTGGCCGTTTCCCAACCACCCGCATGCGGCGCAACCGCCACGATACCTGGACACGGCGGCTGGTTGCCGAGCACCGGCTTGCCACGGATGACCTGATCTGGCCGGTGTTCGTCTGCGAGGGCAGCAACCTTACCGTCGCGGTCAGCTCGATGCCGGAGGTCGAGCGGGTGAGCATCGACCGGCTGGCGGGCCACGTGGAAGCGGGCGTTCGGCTCGGCATTCCGGCGGTTGCGCTGTTCCCGGCAACTCCCGCGGAAAAGAAGGACAGCGAAGGGAGTGAGGCAACCAATCCGGAAAACCTGATGTGCCGGGCCGCGAAAGCGCTGAAGCGGGAATTTCCCGAGCTCGGGCTGATCGGCGATGTCGCGCTCGACCCCTACACGGATCACGGGCACGATGGGGTGATCCGGAACGGCTACGTTGCCAACGACGAGACCCTGGCGATTTTGCAGCGCCAGGCGGTGGTGCAGGCCGCGGCCGGGATCGACGTGATCGCACCTTCGGACATGATGGACGGGCGCGTCGGTGCGATTCGTGCGGCACTCGATCAGGCGGGGCTGATCCACACCAGGATCATGAGTTATGCGGCGAAGTACGCGTCCGCGTTCTATGGTCCGTTTCGCGATGCCGTGGGCTCGAGCGGCGCGCTTCAGGGCGACAAGAAGACCTACCAGATGGACCCTGCCAATTCCGATGAGGCGCTCAGGGAAGTCGAGCTTGATCTTCTGGAAGGTGCGGACATGGTGATGGTCAAGCCCGGGATGCCGTATCTCGACATCCTCTACAGGGTGAAAGAGCGGTTTGGCGCGCCGACGTTCGTCTATCAGGTATCGGGCGAGTACGCGATGATCATGGCCGCGGTTAAGAACGGCTGGCTCGCGCGCGAATGGGCGATCCTGGAGGTTCTGCTCGGATTCAAGCGCGCCGGTGCGGATGGGATTTTGACGTATTTCGCGCCGGTGGCAGCCCGGCTTCTGGCAGGCAAGTAGGCGCGATCGTTTCCTTCCGGCTATTCGGCAAGCCGCGCAAGGAGAGCCAGTGCTGCTGCGGTGCTCGCCTGCCTGATCGCGGCGCGGTCACCGGGGAAGACGTGCCGCTCGGCGATGCCGGCGCGGCCCTTACGCCCTGCTGCGATCCAGACGAGGCCGACCGGCGTTTCGGCGCTGCCACCGCCCGGACCCGCGACGCCGGTGACGGAGACGGCGAGGTCTGCCGCGGAATTCTTCAGCGCACCCTCGGCCATGGCGCGTGCGACGGGCTCGCTCACTGCGCCGTAGCGGCCAATCAGCTCCGCAGGAACGCCGAGCATCGTTTCCTTCGCCGCGTTCGAATAAGTAACGAAGCCGCGTTCGAACACGTCCGACGCGCCGGCGGTCGCGGTGAGCGCTGCGGCGATCAGGCCACCGGTGCAGCTTTCCGCGCTTGCGAGCAGCAATTGGTGAGCGCGGCAGAGGTCCAAAAGCTGCGCTGCCTGCTCGATGATTGCGGCGGAGAGCACGGGGTGCGCCTCAAGCCGCGAGGGACGCGCGTGACACCGCGCGCAGCACGCCAAGTGCTTCCTGAACCCCGTCGCGATCGACATCGAGATGAAGGCAGGCACGGCAACGAAATTTGCCCATCGTGGAGATGGCGATGCCGTGGCGGCGGGCCTCATGGGCAAGGCGCTCGGCGATCATGCCGGTTTTCGCGGTATCGAAGAAGACGAGGTTCGTTTCTGGAGACTCAACGGAGATTCCAGGGATCTGCGCGAGGCCACGCGCCAGTGTGCGGGCGTTCTCATGGTCGTCGGCGAGCCGCTCGATATGATGGTCGAGCGCGTAGAGGCAGGCGGCGGCGGAGATGCCCGCCTGGCGCAAAGAGCCGCCGAGCCGCTGCTTCCAGCGCCAGGCGGCGTCGATGAAGGCGGCAGAGCCGGCGAGCACGGCGCCGAGCGGGGCGCCCAGGCCCTTGGTGAAGTCGAGCCAAACGCTGTCATAGCCGGCGGCCATGTCGCGCGCGGCAACTTTGCCCGCCACAGCGGCATTCATCAACCGTGCGCCATCCATGTGCGTGGCGAGCCCCGCCGCGTGCGCGGTTTCGGCGACCGCGTTCAGCAGTGCTGGCGGCCAGACGGCGCCGCCGCCGAGATTGGAAGTCTGTTCGACCGAGACGAGCGTCTGCGGCGGCGCGTAGCGCGTGCGCGGCCGGAACGCGGCGGTGAGAGTGGCAACGTCGAATTTTCCCCCCTCGCCTTCCAGCGGCAGCACGCTTGCCCCCGTCAGTGCCCATGGCGCGCCACCTTCGCTTGTTGCGATGTGCGCCGTGCGGTGTGCTAGAATCTCATCGCCGGGCCGGCAATGGGTGAGGATGGCAACCTCGTTGCACATCGTGCCGCTGGGCAGGAAGACCGCGCTTTCCTTGCCGAGAAGCGTTGCCATGCGTTCGCAAAGAAGGCGGACCGTCGGGTCGGTGCCGGCC